>JAKPKF010000018.1 GCA_029553845.1 bacterium
AAAAGTTCTTTCCTTTCCTTTTCCAAACGAAATAAATACAATTCATAAGCGCTACTACTTTGTCCACAGGAAATTTGTCTTATGGATATAATATCCCGAAAATTCAGTAACACAAGGAAAACTCTCATCTGATTGCCTAACTAACAAATTCATATTGGGTTACAACTCCGTCCTTAATAGCATTGCTTACCCATTGCTTACCCATTACTAATGGCATTAGTATTAGGTAAGCAATGCTTTCTTAATGCTCCTAAGAAAACCCCAAAAAATCAGCAACCCGGATGGGACGGATTTTGCAGATTTATACTGATTTTTATGGGTTAAGTTCTGATTTCAGTTCACGCAGATTTCGCTAATTCCGCTGATTTTTATTTGATATTCCCCATTCTCAGTTCTCTATTCTAAATTCTAAATTTTTTTTAGATTTTCCTTGACACAATTTTCCCTTTCTCTTTATATGGTTTTGTATATATAAAAGGTTCTTTATTATATAAGAAGAATTTATTATTTAGTGATAGGTGCTTTAGTTTCCTTCGGCTTTAATGCCAGAAACTAAACAAAAAATGTCTTAAATGCTTTATTTATTTAAGGAGAAGAAATTGGTTTTTTATCTTGACCCTAAACCCAATGCTTATATTAAAAAAATAGCAACCCCTTGCCCAAGCGCAGAAAAAATATCTTTCCCCAATTTCTTCATAAAAAGCTTTTTCCTTCATAGTAAACTACAGCTCTCCCTATCCTCTTTGGGAATTGCTGCGCCTTATTTTTTATCTTTTACTTTCGTAACAAAATTCGGGAATCTGACTTTAGCCATTCTTCCCTTATCCCGAAATCAATTCAACTTTCAAAATTCCACAGGACAAGAGCTTAATTTTGCCCTATTTCAATATTAACTATTGATAAAAGGAGAAATCTATTATGAAAAAGAATATTTTACTCTTCTCATTCCTGGTTATGTTACTAGGAACAATTTGTATGCACGCGACCGTAACAAAATTTGTCCCGGGTGATTATGCTACTGTTGCCCAAGCTGTTACTTGGTTAAATGCTGAAGGTGCTTTAACTGATAATTATGTAATTAATGTATACGCTGATCATACGGAAACATTATCGGCAAGAATTGAACTTACTGCTACCGGCACATCTTCTTATTCTATAACCATTCAAAAATATGGAACTGGAGCCAATCCTAAACTAACTGCTTATGTTGGTACATCTACACCAGGATCTGCTATTCCAGATGGAATGTTTTGTTTAAAAGGGGCTGATTATGTTACCATTGATGGGATTGATTTATATGATCCGAATACTACCAATCCTGCTACAATGGAATATGGATATGGTCTCTTTAAAAGTAGTATCAGTGATGGTGCACAATATAACACTATTAAAAATTGCAATGTAACTCTAAGCAGAAACAATTTTGCCAGTGGGACCTCTCCAATGGTGGAAGGTTCTGTTTGTATCCTGGTAATTAATTCTACCCCTACTGCAGCTACAACTGCATTAACACCATCGGTGGCTACAGGAACAAACTCTTTCAATAAATTTTATGCCAATACCCTTAGTAATGCCAATTATGGTATTGCCCTCAGTGGATATGCAGCTGCCTCTCCTTTTACATTAGGTGATACTGGTAATGATATTGGAGGCAATACAGTTTCTACAGGTAACACAATTATTAATTATGGCGGTGGCTCAGGTTCTTCTAATCCTTCTGCTGGTATCCGAGCAAATAATCAATGGGGGATAAATATATCCTATAATCAGATAAATAATAATGATGGCAACGGAGTAAATCATCCTTCAACCTTACGCGGAATTTATGCTCAAGCCGGAACCAGTGCCAATTGCGATATTAACCACAATACTATAACTATCAAAGGTGGCGGAACTACCAGTCAGCTTTCTGCCATTGAATGTGCAATCGGTTCTACAGCTGCTTCCAATACTGTTAATGTAAACTACAATACAATTACTAACTGTACTTATACAACGGCAACCTCAGGTACTTTTTATGGAATTTATGTTTCTTCCACTCCGGCTTATACAAACATCAATTACAATATTGTGTCCAATAACTCTCTTGCTGGAACAGGTTCTTGGTATGGAATTTATAATTCCAATTCAACCAATACTACTACTGCTACTATTAATTATAATCAGATTTATAGTAATTCAAAGACAGCTAGCGGTTATATGTATTGCCTAAGACCCAATACTGCACAGACAACTGCTAACTACAACGAAATTCACGATAATACTATTACATCTTCAGGTACTGCTTCTGGAAATCTATATGGGTTATATAACTTTGGTTCTCCAACCGTAGAAAACTATAATAATAACCAAATTTACAATCTCAACATTGACGGAACAAGCACATCAACTTCTTCTACAATATATGCTTTGTATACTAGTACAACTTCTTCCAGTATAAAAACAATAAATAAAAATCAGATTTACAATATCCAGTATACTGCTTCCGGTGCTGCAACTATTTATGGTATTTATCATTCTTCGGGAACTACAATAAATATCGGACAAAACTTAATCCATAATTTCTGGGCAGCAGGTGCCAGTTCATCAGTAAATGGTATATATATCTCCAGCGGAATTAACAATAATATTTCCAATAATATGATTTGGGCTCTTAATGCTGCTGGTTCAACTTCATCTGTAACTAATTCGGTTAATGGAATCAGAATCACCGGTGGGACAACAAACAATGTTCATTTTAATACTGTATTTCTGAATGGAACGGGAACCAATAGTTATTATTCTACTGCTGCCCTCTATATTAGCAGTGGAACAACTAACGAAATCCGCAATAATATTTTTAAAAATGTCAGCACTCCTGGTGTTAATGGTTACACGGTCGCAATCTGGAAAACAACTGCTGGTACAAGTAATTTGGGTAGTAATTCCAATAAAAATATTTATTATAGCGGAGAGCCAGGTGAACATAATATAATAGCATACATTAATTCCGTAGGATATCGCACTCTTCAGGATTATAAAAATTTATTAGTAGATCGTGACCAAGGTTCCTATACTGAAGATGTTCAATTTATAAGCGAAGAAGACCTACACATCAATCCTGACATTGCTACCCGCGTAGAAAGTAATGCGGTTGCGATTTTAGGTTGCGACATTGATATTGATGATGAGGATCGTAGTGATACTAATCCCGATATCGGCGCTGATGAAGGTGACTTTACTTTAGTTATAGCAGCTCCTGAAGCACCAATATATGTTAGTCCTACAAACGGGGCTTCCGGTGTTGATATATATACTCCTTTGGTATGGTCTGCTAATTCTGAAGGTGGAACTCCCACCAATTATGATGTATATTTCAGTGAGGATTCAGACCCTGCATATTTTGATAATGTTCTTACCACAACCTGCAATCCCCCTAAACAATATAGTAAAACATACTATTGGAAAGTAGTTGCTAAAAATGATCAGGGCAGTGCTGAAGGTGTTATTTGGTCATTCACAACTATGGCTGATCCGAATTTCTATGTAACTGCTGATAGTCCTTATTTGATGGATTTTGAAGAAATTACTACTGCTGGAGAATTACCCCAAGGATGGACAAAAGCTGGTACAAAATGGAATACCGCTACAACTACCGGAACTTACAATCGTGCTCCCCGTAGTGGAACTGACTATGCTACTTGTGGTTATAGTGCTACTACTTCTGATTGGCTATTCTCTCGCCCTCTTTACCTTGATGCAACAAAAAATTATGACTTTGGTATATGGTATAATACAGATGGTTATACAGGTTGGACTTCATTCAAGATGTATATTGGTAATTCAGCAACTGGTAGCGCAATGACTACTGAATTAGCGTCTGTTTCCAATCCAATTAATACTTCTTATATGCAACTAACGAAAACAGCTTGGCAACCTAATACTTCCGGCTCTTATGTTGTTGGGCTACAGGTAATTGCTACCAGCAGTCCCTGGTATATGAGTTTTGATGATTTTTCGGTATCGGAAACTCCTCTAAATCCTGTATTTACTATAAATCCTACCAGCAAAGATTTTGGTTTAAAACAAGTATATACTCAAACTGATCAGCTCTTTACCATTAGTAATACAGGTCAAGGGACTTTAACAATTTCCGACATTCAATATGAAGGTGATAATTGTTTTAGTGTCATAAATCTACCACAATTTCCCGTTAATTTAACAGCAGGGCAAAACACTACATTTATTGTTAGATACATTCCTACTACAACAGGTGATTTTTCTGGACAGGTAAAAATTACGGATAATTTAGCTGAAAAGTCCTTAAGAACTGTGTCAGTTACCGGTTCTGCTTTTGATCCGATATTACCTTTGCCTTATACTCAGGATTTCAATGCTTCTACTAATTTCCCTGCAAATTGGACTCAAAGTACATCTCAATGGTCTATTGGTAGTTCTCATGGAAGAACAGGAAATGGAATTTATAAAAATATCTGGAGTTCAGCTACTAATGCTTGGTTCCAGACCCAACCCATAGGACCGATAACTGAACATACCAAACTTAGCTTCTATTATCGCTTAGTAAACTATAGTTCATATCCAAGCACTGCTTTCATTCCTGGAACGGGAGATAATATTAAAATTTGGGTTTCAACTGATGCTGGAACAACCTTTACTCAATATGGTGAAATCAATAGTTCCAATCACACTCCAACAATAAATTGGACTGAAAAATCAATCTGGCTGAGTGGAATGAAAGCATCAGCTGGTGATCGTATTATCTTAAAATTTGAAGCCAACTGGGGCTCAGGTGATTGGTTTATTGATATTGATGATATTGAAGTGAAAGATGTCCCTGCTAATCCTGTCTTTTCTATAACTCCTGAAAGTAAGGCATTTGGAGAATTACAGATTAATACGGTCTCTGCACCTCAGGTCTTTACGATTAAAAACGCTGGTGGTGGAACCTTAACCATTAATCCTGCTATTGAATTAACTGGAACTAATGTTGATCAATTCCAGCTTACTGATACTAATAGCTATCCTTGTAATTTAGGCCCAGATCAGACAATTACTGTCTCGGTTGCCTTTGCTCCCACTTCCCTGGGTGAAAAAACAGCAAGTTTAACAATAGTGGATAATATTAGTAAAACAGAGCATAATATTCCTCTAACCGGAACTGGAGCTGACTATACAATTTCCGTCCCCTATCTGAAT
>JAKPKF010000098.1 GCA_029553845.1 bacterium
GAGTGTGTGAATGATGAACCTACCATAATAGCAATAGATGAAATGGTGGTAGAGTATTATACACAAGACATGGTAGAAGAAGACATGGATATGGACACAGAATAGTGCCCAATTTCAAACGATCTTTTTTTAGTAGAGTAAAGACCTGCCTAATTAAATGAATCAATTAAATTAATAAGAATGATGAAGGAGAATGACATGGCTGAATTAACATTTGCTAACCATATTACAATGAAAGAATTGAATCCACATAACTTTGCTTTAAAGAATACTTACATTTCTAATCTGATATCTACAGCATTAAATGTTATACCTATACTTAATGAAGTTATAGGAGTAGAACATATTAAGATTACAAGAGGTTTTATTTCTAATATGTATCTTCGTGATAGAATAAAGGTGCCTGACTGGAAGATGCAAAACATGCTTAAACATACTGAAGGACTTGCATTAGAGTTTACTTGGAAAGACTTTGAGTTTAGCGATGCTCTGTTAGCTGCTAAAGAAGTTAAGTTATCATTACAGTTAAAGAATGAAGAAGTTATGGTTGCAATTGATACAAAAAGAAAAAGATTACATATAATTTTAGAACCAATAACACCAGGTATCTTTGAAGAGACTGGCATTAACTATAAATTGATTTAAAAAAAAGGGGAAGTAGTTAGCTTCCCCTATATTTATTTCTTATCTTTCTCAATCTGATACTTTGCTATTAAGATAGCATCATATATCCCATCATGAAACTTTACATCAATCATCTCAGGATAGAACTGTCTCACTGCTAATGCTGTAAGGTCTTTTGATTCTTGTCCTTTCTTTTTGCCAGGTATCTTAAAGTATTTTTTCCATACTCTTGGAGTAACTTCTATTACTCTTTGTTGTAAAGTATGCAACACTCCATAAAGATACCCTGTATTATATCCAAATTTGAACATAGAGGACACTCCTTGTCCAGGCATAGCAGATACCTTCTCAATTACAAACGTGATGTTTTTGTACTGTTTTATGAGCTCCTGGATATACTTAATGAATTGATAGTCTGGCAACATCTTTGAATGACATATTATCTCTTTATCTTTGATGAGAGCTATGCCTCCTTTAAGTCCTGGATCTATTCCACAGTACATAGTAACTCCTCTATTTGTTTTAGTTCAGCTTGACAGTCTTCGAGTAGTCCTTGACACTCATATAGATCATCACGTAGTTTATTGTTTTCAAATTCTAATTCATGATTAATGTCTTCAAGTATTCTTATCTCTCTGACGAGATAATGGTCATATTCTGGTATCATACTATACTCCTATCTTTTATATTTGTTAATACGACCTTCATAAGGGTTTCCATAGTTCGGTTGTGTCTTTCTAATTTCTTCAATTGTTTTAACTTTTCTATATTGTCCCATTGACTTTAGTGATTGTTCTAATGCTTGAGCTGCTTTAAGCATCTCATCTAATCTTTGTAATGTTTTAAACATATTGTTTTCTTCCTTTCATATTTCTTCATATGTAATTGTTTTCAAGTTGATAGGCTTATACGCAACATAGTAGCTGTATCTATAATCACTAACTTGTTTATGATATTTGATATATTCATCATCTTCTTTATCCCATTCTCATGCGACAAAGTATCCAGTTCTTGATGTATTTCTTTTACAGAGGAATAATTTTTCACATCCTTTACTTCTAAGATGCTTTATTATATTATCAAAATCTTCTAATGCTTCATTCTTGAACTTTACAGTTTTTGTTACCTGTATTAATTTCATAATCATTTCCTTTCTATTTGCATATTGTACATGCCTAATACTTGTTGTAATGACTACTGTACTAATCTTTTGATTTAAATTCTTTCATTATTCCTGCTTTCTTCCTGCTTTCTTGTATGATAAAACAATGCCATAAGATTAAACACTGTTGCCAGTAAATGGTTTTCATCTTGCTGTCCTACTTGCCACTGTACATAATGCCTGAGACAACTTTCTTTAAATCGTTCAATATCTTCTGGTGTGTTAAGTAATTTCCAGTTTTCAAATGAATACTTTTTGGCACCTGCCTCCATAAATAATGCGAATGCAGTCAAGCCTTCATAGAAGCTATCAAAATTAAAATACAACAATGATTTTGCTGTTATAATAAGTTTATCATACTCGCTTTTAGTGTCTGCTTCTGCATTGTAAACGTGTTGTGTCAAGATTTTGTAAGTTACATAATAAGTTACATAACGTTCAACATGCTGTGCCTTATACAATTCTAACAACTTGCTAAGAAACTCGCTGTCAATGTATTTAAACTTTGGCTTGTCTTCATCTGTATCCCTCATGCCACCATGTTCATTCGTGTAACGCTTGCCACTATCTTTGATTGGTTTAATTATAACGTCTTCAATCGTTGGTTGCTTTTGCTCTGTTTCCATTTCTTCTTCTCCTTCTGTGCCTTCAACATACTTTCTACTTTAATCATTTCATTCTCCTTTTGGTTAATTGGGGCAGAGATTTGCTCCGCCCCATATATGTTATCCCAAAAAACGAACCAGTGCTTTCTTGCAAAGAGAAAGAAAGTATTGCTCGTATTGCTCCTTTCCAACTATGCAATTATGTAACCGCCCATCTCTCATAGCATCCATAAACGCTTTGCGGTTTTTGTTCTCAATAGCTTCATCCATCTTCAGGAAAAGCTCGGTGGCGATTGATTCTGACTTAATACTCATGATATTCTCCTTCTGTAATTTTGTGGTTGTTCATTTATTACTCCTTTTTGTATTTTATTATATATGAATTCCTTCATTCTTCCTCCTATAAGTATTTATCTTCATTATATCCTTCTTCTTCTTCAGTAGGATTTAATAGCTTTACATGTAGTATCTCTTTTTCAGTCATTTACAAAACCTCCATTTCTTTTAATACCGCTTTTGCGGCAGTAGTGATGTGGTCATCGTGACAGTTGTACTTATCGTACCAGTCACAAACAGTTTCGCTTGGGATAGTTGCATGAATGCAGTCCCATGCAAGTCTTCTGCCAAAGTCTTTATAGTTTCCAGTTGCCTTGAGCTTTTTAGCATATTCAGGCAAGTTAGTGATCTTGTTGAAGCTCTCCCTTATGAAAGGGATTTCACTTTTGAGTTTCATTTATTTACCTCCTTTATTCTTTTGGCAAAGCCCTTAATGATAGTTGCATCTTCTATAGAAAACTATAGAAAACTTAACAGGTCACTTGGGATTGCTTGCTTCAAAAGCTGATCTTTTGTGTAAGTCTTACATCCCATCACTGTCTGATTAGCCGCTGCAACTCCAACGGCTTTTATGTTTAGAGACGCATTTAAGTCTCTATCCATTTTATGCCCACACTTCTTGCACTTCATTTACCCCCCTCTCAATCTGCAAATTCATAGCTTTCGCCATATGGCTTTGACAGATATATTCCGTTCATATTCTTGTCTTTCATCAGCCTGGTAATGATCGAATGACTCTCTCTGAGGTTGTTCTCGCACTGGTTTAATGCATATGTCTTTTCACTGAGACTTTGATTGATCAGCTTATTCTCTTCGTGTGCCTTGGTCAGTGCATTGGTGAGATCTTGGAGTTGTGAGTCAAAGTCCTCTGCTCTCAGCTTTTCTGTCATCCAGTGACTGTATATTTCCCAGTATTCATCTTTCATCCGATTATATGTCTTGCATATCTTGACTAACGCTATTATCAGCCCTGTAATGATCGTCACGCTGACTGCCAGTGAGATATATAATGCTGTCTGTATCATAAGTCCTCCTACTTATAGTATTCAATATGATCAGCTATTACGTGTCGATAGTCTACTAATAAAGCAAATGCAATGGGAGTTATTAGATCAATTTCATAAAGCAAATTTTTTAAGTCTTCTTCTGTGTTAAATCCATATGCTATTGTATCATATGTTTTATCGTCAAGTTCTATCTCCCACTCATCTAAGATGAATACATATTTGTCTCCATATTCTTCATCAAAGTATACTTCACACTCTTCGTCTTCATAGTATTCCTTTATCTTTTTCATGTCAGCAATGTATCCAATATCTTTTACTACTGTACTTTTATTAGCTTGGAGTTCTCTCCACAGTATCCCTGCTACTGTTATAGTTATCATGTCATGATGATAATTTTTCATTATTCTCTCCTTTCTAAAATAAAGGGGTAGAATTACTACCCCTATCTTTGATTATATTTGTGTATAGTTCCTATTCTTCTTAATAAGTTGTATATCTGTATCTTTTCTAATTTTATTAAAGTTGTATCTCAGATGTAGAACATAGTATATTACCATAGGATTCTTCTTCCAAAATGTATCGAGACGTTTAGTTCTCTTTGCTTGTATTAAGAAATGCGAATGTCCTGTTGTAACATAGTAATACATTCTTCCCTTATATATAGTACGATTCTTTATTTGTTTTTGTTCTGCAGGTAAACTTGTTCGTTTCATAGTTATTCTCCTTCATTAGGTATTGTTGCGTTAATACTTCTACAATATACATAATAATCAGCTATTATGTCATCTGAATATTTTGAAAAAATCTTAATATTCATTATTCCTTCATTCATATGCATTTTAGTATATGTGTCTTTTTTATTATGTTTCATTTCATATTTAGCTGTATGTACTACTCCACATCTTTTACATGTTATGCTTACTGTAGTATTACTTTTGTACAGGTTTAATACCTTTCCGTTATTATAATTAAGTTTATTGTTACAGATTAAGCATTTATCTCCTTTACAATCTTTTTGGAAATTTGAAGAGATACTTTTTATATTAATTTTCTCCATAGTTACCTCAGTATAGCTTCTCTTTCTTGTTGGTTTTTTAATATGTTATCATAATCTTCTTCAGGCATTTCCTCAGGAGCATGTAGTATCCACATATCTCTATCTTTAATGAAATGAAATATATTATAAGCACCACATCCTGGACACTGAAAAGCTATCGATGTTTGATTATAAGGATTAGTATTACTTGATTCAATTAATTTGTTAGCATGAATAGTATCATATATAATATAGTTACACGAATGACATCTTATTAGATCGTGATTACTCATTCTTTTCCTCCTTTAATTGGAATGCTAATACATAGTAATCTCGTACTCTTCTTGTTGATACTATTATATCTGACTCATCAATTCTACTATCAATTACATCTTGATGTTCTAAGTAACTAAGGTTTAAGTATAATCCTCTGCTATTATTATGAGCATATCTAATTGAGACAAATTGATCTTTTTCAATCTTTCCATTTAGAATAGGCTTTTTAGTCTTAGCATCGTTAATTGTAAATATAATAGTATTATCAGGGGTATCATAATCTATGTCTACAGTCATAGTATATTTGTTATTGAATACTGATCCCATTATTATCTTTGAATAGTTCATAAAGTATCTTGTTAAAAGATCTTGTCTCTCTATAATTTTTGTATCAGTTATTCTTTGTAACTGATCAATAGCTATTTCATGATCATCTGAGGTGTAGTAATTATAATACTCATCAAGAGCTCCGACTTTACCAAGAGTCTTTTCATATCCTCTCATTCTATATATCATCTTCTCGTTACGTTTACGAGCCGCTCCATGTACAGCGTCTATAATTTCTTGGTGTATTAAATAGTTGTCTATTAATAAGTCAGCTAATTCACCAACGTTTGCAAAGCCGTCTATAATTGGTTCCTCATCATCTTCTAACATATCTTTATTTTGTACAAAGTAATAGAATTCTTTTACTTCAGGGTACCATTTTTTATATGTTCCATCATAATGATGTCTACCATTAATTCCTAATGTATATTCACCAAGATAAACTTTCTTACTATCTTGCCAATGTATCTCATCAATAATATTAAGAGCTAATAACTCTATTAACTCACGTATTGTTTCTTCGTTATATTCCATTGTATTTCTCCTTATCTTTTATTAGTAATACCCGTAGTCATCTATAGGCATTATCGTTTGATTTTAGTATGTTATTTGTCTTCCTTTCAAGGGTTGAAACAGCATGCCACAAAAAATATAGCATGCAAAAAAGCTGTGTAACTTGTATTGCTACACAGCTTTGCTGGTTAATTATTTATTCATCATTACAGCTATTCTATTCTTTTAAGTCTGTAGTCCAGAGAGAAGTTTAGTGTAACATTGAATAGATTACCATCATTATTTTTAAACATTTCGAGTGTACGTACAGTATCATCTTGTTTTCCATTGATACCGATTACCTTTCTTGATGATTTCTCTATGTTACCTGAACCAAAGCCTGCGTATAAGTCAATGATACCTTGTCTACTATATGTTCTTGATGTTTGAGAGACAGCTATTATTATTATATCTTTTGCTACAGCAAGATCATTTAGTTTAATCATTGTTTTACCTATGAAGTCTTTACCCCATAGGTCTTTTGTTTCTTGTATTTGCTCTAAGTAATCTATTACTATTACTTGAGCATTCTCTTGTAGTATAGCCGCTTCAATATGTTCTAATGTAGGAGCCATTTGTACTACTTTAAGATGCTCTAAGTATGGTTTAGATATTTCATAAGCATTAATATAATTACGTTCTATTTCTTGTTTAGTATAGCCTGTAATCATTTGCATATTCTTTCTATGAGTTAGCATAGCTGCTGTCTCTGGAGCGAATAGTATAGTTGAACGTTGAAAGTTCTTATCTACTTCGCCTGTCATAAAGTTAAGTCCTAAGATAAGATTTTGAACAAAGGTTGATTTATTAATACCTGTTGTTCCAACTAATGTAACAAGTTCACCAGGATATA
>JAKPKF010000230.1 GCA_029553845.1 bacterium
ACTTTCCAGCCAGTAATAATACACTATATTGGTATAGACCTCAAAATCAGTATAGAAATAATTGTTCTGAGTTCCAATTTCTGATCCCTGGTCAATTAGATGAGCATTAATCTTAATCGCATTATCCAAGTCCTTTGCTTCATTCCTGTAAATATTATAACCGGAGTGATTGGTTTCGGTCTCTGCCGTCCAGGCAATATTAACAAAATTCTCTGAAGTTACTACAGCAGTGAAATTAGATAGAGTTACGGGTAAAGTCTGACCTGCTTCTTGAGGGAATACTATAGCAACATCACCATCTGATTTATCCGAGATTGTGAAACTAACGGTTGTATTATTCCAAATATCTACAGAAGGATTTGTAGGAGTAAGTATATTCCAACCATTAGGTAGTATCTGATAGGCAATCTGAGAAGGGCTGAAACCAAGATTATGGTTAATAGTGATTGTTGTGCCGGAAAAACTGGCTCCAGTAAGTGTTAAGCTAAGACCTGCATTGGGAAGAGCAACATCAGCATAGCCAGCAATAACAGTTACGGTTGCATCACTTTGTCCAAGATTGGCAATTTCTATCGTGGGAGAAATAGTATGAACAGAAGGGATAATTATACTAACATATCCTCCGGAAGCGGTTCCTTGGTTAATTTGAGTATCCGGTTTTAATATACGGATATCATCTAAGAAAATGTTATTACCATAATTACTGATTCCTTCAAAGATGAAGTATTTTGTTCCGGCTAGATTATCTAAGACATAATTATATTCATACCAGCCAGAAGATGCAACTACCGGTTCCAAGTTAATTGGTCTATGGATATAAGCAATTTCCGTAGCTCCGGTTAACGAAGGGGTGGCATTGATATATACTTTTATCCCTTCATCTTGATAAGTACTATAACCGGAATCCCTATACATCCAGAAATCAATGTAATATTGTCCACTTTCTAATTGAACTGGAGGTGTAGCTAAAATACCGTGAGTACCATTAGACATACTAAAAGCATTAAAACGAGCCATTCCTGCTCCACTGTGAGTTGCGCAAGAAGGGCTTGAACCAGAGGTAACACGATCCCAAAGCCCACTTCCTGTTCCGGAAATTTTCTCATTTTTCCAGCCCGCAGGAGGAAAGATTACAGCATCAAATCCTTGCAAATATGGTATAGTATATATAGTGTAGTCAACCCCGGTTCCGGTTAAAGGAATGTTATGCTCTGTCTTACTTAAATTATCAACTATTTTTAGATTTGCTGTCTTTTCACCTATAGAAGTAGGAGCAAAGGCAACAGAAACAGTCATTGTTGCACCCGCTCCAAGTTCACAAGGATAGCTATTAGTATCTGTAAGCTGGAATTGATCTGCATTAGCACCAATTAGTTCAAGAGCAGGATTAATGGTTAATGTCCCACCGCCATTGTTTTTAATAGTGAAGACCTGAGCAGAAGAAACTGTATTAATTTGAAATTCTCCAAACGCCTTGCTTTCAGGAGTTACAGAAAAGATAGGTTCAGCTGAGATATGTCTGAAATATACATTATCAATATCCAGATAGTAATCACCCTCACCCCTGGTTGCCAGGAATTTAATCTTGATAATATCATCTTGAGAGACCTTTGCTTGGGTAATAGGAACACTGCAGGTAGCAAAGGAAGTGGAAGTAATATGATTGCTGCTATCAATTGTGTGGATAGTTGTGAAATTTGTTCCATCAGTAGAAATCTGAATTTCCAGTTTATCACCAGCTACCAGTGTATGAGCAGTGCTAGGGTATCCGGAATATTCAACATAGCGATAATCAAATTGCAATGTAGTATTATCGGTTAAAGGGCCTACAGGAGGTGTAGTTACATAAGCCGAAGTTGAATAGTCGTATAAGTTCTTATACAATCCATTGCTACTAACACCATGACTTGAACCTACTGAGAAATAATCTGTAGTCCAGTTTGCAGGTAAAGAAGTACTGGCATCAAATGTTTCAAGGTAAGGAATAGATCTTGTAGGATCAACCATTGTAGAAAAAGTCCAGATAGGACCTTCTGCTGTTTCACCTGCATCATTTTTAGCCACAATTTTCCATTGATATGTTTTGCTATATTCAAGCTCAGGATCATAGCTATTCAAGGGATCTGTTTGATTTTCAGAAACCAATACCATATTATCAGTTAGCCCAAAATAGACATCAACTTTTGTTACTGTGCCATTATTTGTCCAGGAAAGGATTTGATTTAATGGAACATTA
>JAKPKF010000246.1 GCA_029553845.1 bacterium
CAATCTCTGCTTTTTGTTCTGCTGCCGCTTTATTCAATGCGTCTATTTCTGATTGCACACTACTTATTGCTTTTGCTCTTATAATAGGGTCGTCAATGTCTGGATTATAATTTGCTGAATCCTGAATCATTCCGTACTGAGCTTCTCTTGCTTTCTCTAATTCTTTGTCGTCTTCTGATTGAACTCCAAAAACACTTGATATTGGAGTATCTTGTGCACCTTTACTGGCTCCAGATGATAACTTAGAAAGTGTTTCTTCTCCTAAATCTAAGTTTAATTCACTTGCTCTTTTTTTTATGTTTTCAACATCAGTTGTTGTGTAAGGTATGTTTGTCATATTTTGTTTATTTTATGCTTCTGCTTCCCAAACATAACAAAAAGTTGGGTAATCAGAGTATCCCTGCGTTGCGGATACAGATAATGTTATATTGGTTTCATCTATAGAAGAAACAGTAATATCACAATAAGTAGCAGACGCATATGAATTACATATAAATCCTATTGATGAACTTACACTTGCAGAATAGGTACTTCCAATGCTATCAAACTTATTACATACACAGTTGGAACTACTTGAGTTATAATAACCGTGAGAATGAGCTCGGCCATAAGCACAGTCTAATCTTATACTTTTTGGTGTTTTCCCAAGCCCATGAGCTATTGTTATTGTGTAGGTTCCTGCTTCGCTTTTATTAAATGATCCAGTTCCACTTTTAAATATTGGAGGAGTTGCAGGAGTATTTCCAACTGGACTTAACATTTGGAAATTAGTGCCGTCATAAATAACTGAAACTAACTGCCCAGCTTTAATATCACCATCAGCAAGTGCTACATTGTATTCTTTTACGATAGATTTAGCTCCTAAACTATTAACATTTAATGTGCAAGCACCTGTATTAACTGTGTTGGCTTTAAAGTGAACTACCATACCAGCAGTGTAGGAAGTTGGAGCTGGGTCAAGGGTAATAACATAGGTATCATTAGAACCTGAGTCAGCGGCATATTTTTCAGCTCCGTGTTGAAGCCCTGTTTGAGTTACAAACTTATTGTCTGCACCAACTGCGATGTCAGTATTGTTTCCTACTAATCCAGCTTTTTCTCCTGCTGTTGGTCTTTGAGTATAATATTCAGAATCTTTTAAATATTTAGGATTGACTACCAATTCAGCTGAAGTTCCACCAGTTTTAGTTCCAGCGTTAATTTCATCGGCAGTTGCTTCTTCACCAATACCTTTAACAGTTGAAGACATATCAGGACTTCCTGCAATTGCTAAATCATCAGCATACTTCTTTGTTGCTAATTCCTTATCATCTGTAATTGTAGGGTCTGCATCATATTTCAAAGGATTATCTGCATCTAAATCAGTTGTTCCGTCTAATAAATTATTAATCTTTTTTATATGTGCAAAATCTGTGATTGTTACTGTCGCACCAATTCTATGTTCTCTTAATGTTCCTGCTGTTTCTACTCCAGTTCCTCTA
>JAKPKF010000261.1 GCA_029553845.1 bacterium
ATTGTATGGGATAAGATGTTTAGTCTTTCTGATAAGGAAAAGGTTGAACTTGGAAAGGTTCGTGCTGCTTCAATGAAAGAGTTTGTAATGTCTGGTATTGAAGAATATTTACCATTAGACTTGTTCTTAAAACATTTCTTATATTTTGATAAAACACAGATTGATGAAATTATTGCAAATCGTGAACGTGCAATAAAAGAGGAAGAAGAACTTACAAAGGATGAAGAAGAGGAATTAATGGGTGGTGAAAAAGACACAGGTGGTAATACCAAAGATGCTTTAGGTAAGACACAGAACCCTAATCCTGTTAGTGGTGTTCGCAGAGTTAGTCAAATAAATAAATAAATTTAAATGTATAACAATTTTAAAACTTTGAGTGATGGGAAGTAAGAGTAACACTTTGGAAAACAAATTATTGCTGCATCTTTTACAAAATGCTGCGATAGCCGGAATTGGTGACACGAATGG
Organism: bacterium; assembly: GCA_029553845.1. Next base: position 469 of record JAKPKF010000261.1, read on the forward strand.
CGTTCTTGGTTCTGCTACTGCCGGAAATGTTTATGTACGGCTTTGTACCTCAGCTACAACTTGTGATGATGCAACGGTAGGTACGGAAGCTAATTACACAGGGTATGTTGCTGGTGGTGTTGCCGTACCTCGTAGTTCTGCCGGTTGGACAGTCTCAGGTAACGGGGCAAGTAATACCGCAGCAATTACCTTCGGGGCTTGTACAGCCGGTACAAACACGATTCGGTACGTTGAATTGTGGATGGATAATACCAACACTACAGAACCATATCGTTTGTGGTGGGGGCAGTTGACTGCCGATCTTGCGGTTTCTGCCGGTATTACACCGCAGTTTGCCATAGGTGAATTAGATGTTACTGAAGATTAATAAAAACGAGGGGTGAAATTCTCCTTTTAGCTGTTTAATGCTATGGCAAAACAGACAATAAACATCGGTACTACCGCAAATGACGGCACAGGAGATAGTATTCGTGATGCCTTTGATAAGGTGAATGATAATTTTACGGAGGTTTATACAACGCAGATAACATCTATTACACTTTCATCTGCTTCTTGGTCATTGGTTTCAGGATTATACGAGTATGATTATTCTAATGTAGCCATAACTGCGGATACCATTGTTGAGGTAATACCTGACAATGCCGACATAGCCGTTGTGAAGGCTGCGGAAATATTGCCAAAAACGGTATCAAGTGCAGGAAGTGTCAAGTTATACGCTACCAACGCACCAACCGGAAATATAGGAGTTACGATGAACTTAACAATAAAGGCATAATGGCAATAGGAAGTTTTAAATTACCGATTAGTACTTCTACTTCTCCTGCACAATGGACTAAACCAGCCGAATGGATTGACATTTCTACGGTGGGTGACAATGAAATCAATCTCTTAGTTTCGGATGGTACGGGAATATCATTTGCCACTACGGTAGCATCGTCAGGCACTTATACGATTGACTGGGGTGATGGTACGGTGGAAACAGGAAGGGCAAGTGGAACGACTTATCAGCATCAATATAATTATTCAGGGGGAACGTATTGCGCAAATCTTGGGTATTGGGTGTATAAGGTGCGGATTTACGGTGCAACCGGCAATATTACAAGATGGCAGGTTAAAAGGCATAGTTTTACCACACGGAAGCAATATCTCAATATACTATGGGCGGTATTTGGAACAACGGCATTAACGGATTGTTCAAGCACTTTCTACGATACTGTTGGGTTAACAGCAGTATGTCAAGAATTACAGGCGTGTACATTACCTACTTCTTGGGGAAGTGTGAGTAATACGTCATATATGTTCAATAATTGCTCCTCCTTGTCAAGTATTGTCTTACCTACTTCTTGGGGAAGTGTGACCACTGTGTTAAGTATGTTCAATGGTTGCTATTCACTAAAAACAATAACAGGATTAGACTATTTGGGACATCAGTCATTAGCAACGAATGGAACAGACCTCTTAAAAGATTGCCAATATTTGCAAGGGACATTAACGGTTGCTGCTTTCCTTTCAAAAATAGGAATTTACGGAACAAGTGCTCATTTGCTTCAATGTACGGGAATACGCCTTACAAATGCTAATTCTACTTTCGGTGGTACTTCACCGCAAGTCAATGTATCATACACATCCCTTGATGCAACGGCATTGAACACTCTCTTTGGTGACTTACCTACATTGACTGGAAAAACAATCACAATAACAGGATGCCCTGGTGCTGCAACCTGCGACACTTCAATAGCAACAGCTAAAGGTTGGACAGTAACAAATTAACAGGATGGAAGGATTTTATAAATATGAAAACGGAACCCTGGCTTTTGCTTCAATAGGCATATATAAGCCAAATATGACTTATCTTGTAAGTCAGCATACAACTTACACTTATCCTATTGACGGATGGTATTACTGTTCATCTTTCAATAATGCACTTGAGTTCTTTGGTCTTGAATTAAAAGAAGATGGAGACTTACAGGAATTGCCCGTAAAAATATGGCAGGTGAGGGAACTTGTAAGCAAGTATGTTCTTAAAAGTGACATTACAGCAGATGAATATGAAAGCCTTATTTCTATTTATCCTGAATGGCAACCTGACGAGGATTTAACAGACATTTTGGGAAAGGTGATTGTTCGTGTTTATGACGGCAAATTGTATGAAATCATACAGGGACATATAACACAAACAGGATGGGAACCACCGTTAGTGCCTGCACTTTGGAAGGAAGTACCACCACCTAATGTTATTCCTGAATGGGTGCAGCCTTTGGGTAGTGAAGACGCTTATCCGCTTGGGGCAAAGGTAACACATAACAGAAAGACTTGGGAAAGCACGGTTGATAATAATGTTTGGGAACCGGGAGTTTATGGATGGATTGAAATATAATTTTAGCTATGGGAATTGGTAATATGAATTGTCGTATAGGTATAATATTTATTACTGCTGATATTACAACGATTACAGCGGATAGTGCCTTGTTTACGGCAGATCAAACCTACAAGGAAATAGGTTCTACTGTAATTGCCAATTTGACACAAGCCCCTCCTGAAAATGATATTTCAGCTACTATTGCAGGCAGTTCAAGCCTTATTACTATTTTATCTGCTAAAGGTAGTCTTTCGAGTGCTATTGAAGGTATCTCAACGGTTGTAGGAGCATTACAAGCGATAGGAAATTTACAGGCTCAAATTGATGGTAGTTCAGCTATAATAGGAGCATTACAAGCGATAGGAAATTTACAGGCTCAAATTGATGGTAGTTCAAGTCTTACAGCAAATTTAACAGCGGTAGGTACTCTTTCAAGTACAATAGATGGTAGTTCAAATGTTACCCTTGTTTTACAGGCAGTAGGAAATCTTTTAACTGCTATTAACGGTAGTTCAAGTCTTACAGCTACTTTATCTGCTTTAGGTAGTCTTTCTGCTACTATTGATGGTAGTTCAAGTCTTACTGCTATTTTAACAGCAAAAGGCAGTCTTTCAACAGCAATTAGTGGTAGTTCAACAGTTACAGGATTTATTTATGCTATAACACGGATTTCATCTGCTATTATAGGTAGTTCAAGTCTTACAGCTACTTTATCTGCTAAAGGTAGTCTTTTAACCACTATTCAAGATGGTTCTACTGTCACAGGTTCACTTATTGGAAAAACAGGTGCATCCGTAACCATTACAGGTAATTCTGCTTTAACTGCTATTTTAACAGCAGTAGGTAGTCTTTCAAGTACGATAGTAGGTAGTTCAAGTATTACAGGTACAGTTAAAGGAACAGCAAGTATATCTTCAACAATAAATAGTGGTTCCAATGTTATTCCAACATTAAAGGCAATAGGCAGTCTTTCTGCTATTATTGATAGTAGTTCAAGTCTTACTAATAATTTAATCGGGGTAGGTAATATTTTAGCATCTATATATGGACAAAGTACAGTAGATTCTACTTTAGGAGGTATAGCCGATTTACAGGCTGTTATTGATTCACAAGGTACGGTTGATGCTACTTTGTTAGCCAACGCTTATTTAACGGCTCAGATTGAAGGTGGTAGTACTTTAGAAGCCTTATTAAAAGGAAAACCAATATTATCTGCTATAATTAATGGTTCATCATCATTTGCAGGAACACTTTCAAGATATTGGGACCAAGATAGAGGTTGTTATTGTTTTGATTCATATATTGTACGAGAATTAGAATTGAGTACTATTATATTACGTGAGTTGAATTTACGTACGGAAATTGTTCGTGAAATTGATTTGGATACGGAATTACCACATAGGGTAACTTGTCTTTGTAGGGAAAATTAAAAATTGAAATGATATGGCAACACTAACGGAAAAAGTTTATAAATATGCAATGATTCCTTTAATTGCATATATCGGTGGTGATCTTACCAATTCGCAGGAACAACGGATATATTATAAGAAACCATCAGGTATCACAGGATATTGGAATGCTGTTGTTTATGATGCTGTTGGCGGTAAGATTACTTACGAAACAAATGAAACTGATTTTGATGAAACAGGAACTTGGATTTTACAAGGTTGGGAAACTGATGAATTTGGTCGTGTAAACTTTGGTCAGGCATATTCTTTGAAAATAAATACAATACCCACTTGGGTAGATTAATCATCCAGTATATAAAATATGTGTCATTTAAATTTGAAAACTATGTGTACGACAGATGAAATTAGGGAAAGATTAAAGGACTTGCCAGAGGTTCCAAATCATTTAATGTCATTTGCAACACCTGAAGTATTTCACGGAATTGTAGAATGGGAAGTAAAGAAAGGTAAAATGATAGCCTTTACGTTACTTGACCATAATAACTGTGAAGTATTTCATACAAGATTTTCAAAAAATACTGAATTACAATGGCATAGTCACGGTAATGAATCGGAACAAGTGATTGTATGTCTTGAAGGTTCTATTACGTTTATATTTGAAAACGGTACTAAATTTCATTTAAATGAAAAAGACAAATGCCTAATCCCAAAAGAAGTTCAACATACGGCTATTGTTGGTGACAAACCCTGTCAGATATTAGCCTTAACAATTCCAAAAGAAAAGCGATGAGTAAAGAAGTACCGAGTACTTGGAAAGAATGGGCTATTCAGGTATCAACTGAAGTTGATATTACGAAGGAGGACGTTGTTGATTTGTATGACAAACTTGAAAAGCTTCAAGCAAAGTATGATGATTTGAAAGAGAAGTTCATACGTCTTGAAACACGAGTATATGTTGTTGTACCTGTTATAATGATAATTGTTGAAGTTATTATTAAGGATTTATTCAAATAAAATGTTGCAACGTGAGAAAATATTCTTTACTTGTGTAGGGATTGTTTACGTGGCTGTTATTGTTATACTAATGTGTAATTGTGGATTATTATGAATACTAAACAAAAACTTGCTTGGGAAATTGCTTTAAGCCAATATGGTGAGAAAGAACGTCGTGGTGGTGAAAATAGTGTTATTCTAAAATATTTCAGCGATATTGGTTTCCCTGAAATTAAAGAGGACGAAGTGCCTTGGTGTTCTGCTTTCGTAAATTGGTGTGTTATGAAAGCCGGTTTACCCATTACCAAAAATCTTGCTGCTCGTAGTTGGCTTGGTTGGGGTAAGAAAGTTATGGTTCCCGAAATTGGGGATATTGCCGTGTTCAAACGTGGTACTTTGGGTTGGCAAGGACACGTTGGTTTTTACGTTAAGAATGACGGTTTTTACGTTTGGGTATTGGGTGGTAATCAATCCGATGAAGTACGGATTTCAAAATACCCCGGTACGGAATTACTTGGTTATAGGAGATATGAATAAGCCAAAAATAAATGTTTTAAAAAATTAGGTTGTCTTTATAAAATATATTAACTTTGTGTAAAGAATGAACAATGTGTGAGTTTTGTATAAATACCAATTCTAAAACTACGGTTTCTAACAGGTATGATCCTACAAGGACTACGGTTCTTCGTAATAGGGC
>JAKPKF010000283.1 GCA_029553845.1 bacterium
ATAAAAATAAAGTTTTAGATACAGCCTATGCAAACTCATATTGTGTGGCTGGGGCTGTTTGGACAGGGAGTAAATGTGAGACTCCTCCAGAATGCCCCGAATATAAAGGGCCGGATGACTCGTATAAAGCAGAGTGGAAAGACCCGACTTGTAGTACTTGTAGTAAGGAAAATTGTTCACGATGGGACTCAACCAAGATAATAACATGCACCACGGCCGATGGACAGGAGTTTAAATATGATTGTTGCAAGCGGTCTGAATAATTATTATTAATTTAATTTAAATATGAAAAAATCAAAAAAATACATTTCAATAATACTTCCCCTCATAATCTTTTTATTTGTAGGGCTAGTTTCAATTCCAGATTTAGTATCGTCTGATATGAATAAAGATGAATGCATAGAATATTGTTATGACAATGGAACAGAGTATTGTTGTTCTTATGGTGGTGGTGGTATAGATGGCACAGGTCATACGGATGGCACTACTACGGATAGCACTACTACGGGAGGTACAACTACCGGAGGAACGACAATAGAAGACACAACAACCAAAACTGTTTCAGATTCAATAACTGTGCTTGTGGAAGACCCCGGCGATGATGACGAAAATGACGAAAAACCTGTCTGTAGTCAAAAGACCTATCAATGTGAAAAAGGGACTCCCGTTAACAAGAAAACCACAGAAGGACCAAACCAGTTTGTATATATTTGGGATTGTGAGTTAAATGGTGAGGCTAAGGGCTGTGCCGACCCAAGGCCAACTTGTGGAGATTTTTCATACAAAGACGGAAGTAATTGGATAGGGGGTTGTGATGGTGGGTATACAGCAGAAAAGAAATATGACAAAGAATCAAATACTTATACATGGGAATGTCGTGGATCATTAGGGGATCCAATTCAAGAATGTTCTTACAAGCCGAAAGATGGACAGTGTAAATATATTGAAGATTACTACCCAAGAAGCGGCTCCTATGATCCCAGAAAGATATTTTTATGTGAAGGAGAAGGGGTTAAATCAATCAATCACCGCGTAGACAACGAAAAAGAAATTGTTTACTGGGATTGTCCTGGCGAAGAGGGGGGAAAGACGGATAATTGTAGTAAACTTATTTACGCTTCAGCGATATGTGGAGATGAGCCGGGGGAATGTTCCAAAGGAGTTTTTGTTGAAGGAAGTTTCAACTATTGGTCTGATGAAACTGTCCAAAGCTGGAAATGTCAGGGGGTTAATGGAGGAACTCCAGATGGGTTGTATAAAAATATTTCAACATGTTATCCAGATGATGATGGTGGTGGCGATGATAACGGGGAGGATATAATAATAGATGGTCAATGTGCAGATAAACTCGGAGAATGTTTGTCTGGAGAAAAAACAAGTGTAACAACTGATGAAAAAGGTAATTCTTACTGGCAGTGTTTAGGTAGCGAAAAAGGAGAAACTGACTATTGTTTTCTAGAAGGCCCAGATAAGCCAATTGAGCCACCAATAATTCCTCCGGTTAAAGATCCAATAAATGGAATCTGTGGTTCGTCTAATGGCCTATTCTTTAAACAAGAACCAACTTCAAGTCTTTGTCAGCAAGGAGAAGTTTCGGGAGGAGTGTTAGAGAAAGAAAATAATTCATGGTCTTGGATATGTGCCGGTTTGCATGGAGGAAATAGCTCTAATTGTCAAACAGGTTTTGCGTCTCTAGCTCCTAAATTATCAGGTTGTTATGTCGGACAAGATCAATCTAGCTGTCAAATAGAAGAACCTTTTAATTGGTTAGTTTCAGGTATTTATAATTTACTTTCTCTAGTTACAAATAAAAGCGAGATAGCTCTTGAAGGCGGAAGCGGA
>JAKPKF010000294.1 GCA_029553845.1 bacterium
TCAGGATATACAACTTTTCTTTTAATATTGGCTATACCTAATCTTGAATGGCTTGGACAAGGTGGACTACTCCAGATAAAGTCATACTCTTTGAAATGTTCTAGCAAGTATTGATGGGCATCAGTTACTATTACTTTATCATTAGGAAAGAAATCTTGATATATCTTGGCTATGTTTTCATCCAATTCAACTGCTGTTATTTCGTGTTCATCTCCTCAAAGTTTACGATTTCCACCAATACCAGCATAAAGATTTAGAATTTTCATATTTTATTTATTTGGTTTATTATTCGTAAGTTCCATCTGGCTGGAGAGTTAACACTGCCCCATTAGGCAAGGTCATTGTTTGTGGTTGGTTTTGCGGTTTAACTGCAGTATTTCCTAATAATTCATCTAATGATTGGTAAGCCGAACCAGCTCCTTTCTTAAATGAATTATACACTATATTTCTATTTGCTTCTTTTTGGGCTAATATGTCTGCGTTATCACCTGGCTGTGGTAGATATTGTTTTCTGGCTTCTGCAAATTCTGTTGGACTAATAACTGCCCCAGACTCCCTTCTCAAAACAGCATTTATAAAGTTTCTCGCTGCCTGCATAAATTGTCTGTAAGCTATTGGTTGTAGTTCTGCTGGAAGTTTTTCGTAATTATTAAAAGCAAAAGAACTTGTATTAGCTATTGTGTTCTCTAAATTCTTAAGAGTTGGCTGTGCTTGTTCCATTCTTGCAGCATAAGTAGCCAATGTTTGTTCTGCTTGTGTTGGTGCTTTATAAGATGTAGGAGCCCCTCCAGTCCCTGTTGCTTTTGGTTGGACTACTCATTCACCGGTAGCCATATTATATAAACCACCTTGAACTTCTTTTAAGTTAGAGTAATCTGTCTTTGGAGTTCCTTGATAAATGACTTTACCTGTTATTGGATCAATTAAGGTTTCTCCTGCACCAACAGATTTGAAGTCACTTGCTTTTGGAGCTCCTTGATAAATCACTTTGCCTGTTACTGGGTCAATTAAGGTTTCTCCAGCACCAATTGTTATTGGTTTATATTCAGTTTCTTTTGGTTTATAATATTCACTTGCTGCTTTAGCCATTTCGGCTTTTACTTGTCTCTGTGCTTGAAGTAATTCAAGTTGTTTTTGAAGAGGTTGGGCTTGGATTGCCGCTTGTCTAAGAAGTTTTTCTTGTTGTCCTCTTACCAATGAAAGTGGAATACCACGACCCTGACCTTCTAAACCTGCTACACCTAAATCTGCTCCAGTTATTATATTAGAGAGTTGTTTTTGAAGTGCTTCTTCTTCTGGGGTTATTCCTATACTTTCCAAATACATTTTGAAATATTTATCTGCTTCACTTTCTACTGGTGTAGTTGTTGGTATAGTTTCACTTTCTACTGGTGTAGTTGTTGGTATAGTTTGTTGTTGCGGTATTTGTAATTGTGAAAGTCCCTGAGATAAATTTTGTAATCCCGACATTAGAGAAGATAAATCTGGTGTGCTTGGAGGATTACTTGGAGGATTATTAGATACATTTTGAATGGCATTTGTATTAATAGTATTAGCAGTCGGATTATATGTAGGAGTTGAAAGCGTCGTTGCTTTTACTTCTTTAGTATTGTTTTTTGTCTCTGTTGTAGGTGAAACAGGACTAACTTGTTTAGGAGTAGGCTTAAACCCTAATGAACTTGCTACACTTAATGATTTATTTATTGTTGGTAGTAATAATTTGTTTATTGCTTTATTTCCTAAATACTGTCATCAATTTGCCATATTTAATATTTAATTTTTATATTCCTGTTATATATAAGTTGGGATTATTAACTGTTTTATCAGTCAATGTGTCGACCCTAACTTTTGTTGATTTAGAGCTATACTCTTTTTTAAGTAATTTATACATCTCATCATAAAGTGCTTTGTAAGTTTGAGTTCTTCCTATTTCTCCCTGCATCGCCCAATAGTTCATAACTGCTTCGTAAACTGGTAGCATTTGGAAGTCCTCTGGTAAGATTGAAACTTGACCTATTGTATAACTTGCCCCTGTTATTGTCGATCCGATATAAGTTCTGTCTAATGTAAGGTGTGTCGCATCTGTAAAAGCTGATATTTTGTATCAAATTCTATCAGTTGTTTTTAAGTATCTACCTACCATATCTGCTACAAATGTCGTTCCTGAGCCTACAACAGTTGCTGTGGCTGTTGTAATAGCTATTGTGCCAGTAGTGTAGTCAGCGGTATCTAAATCGGTTACCCTTTGTTTATAGGTAATTACGATGTCATAATCAGAAGTTGATGGCTCTGGTCAGAAGTAAAGTTTTCTATCAAATACATAGTAGTAAAGTGGATATGAACACTTATTAGTAACCCCTAATGAATCAAAGTCATCTTTACTTGCCAGTTCTGTTGCTTGATAAAGTTGATCATCAATATCAACGTAAAATGTGTAAAGTTTGTCTACATCTTGTGGTAAGTTTACATAATTCTGACTTGCTACTGTTTTCAAAGTTGCTGTCTTTTCGAGAAAAGGTCATTCGTGGCTTGAAGTGATTTTTCTAATACTTTGGTTAATTAAAGTGTCCATAAGAGTCAAGTTGGTTGTGCTCGTATTGTTTGTTAGCGACCCCGCCAAATTTCTGCTGCCAGTATAAGTTAACATCTTTTTATTTTAATTGTTTATTAAACTATGCATTAATTGTTTCGTATTCGACTTCGATTGATGATATTCAAGGTGCTGAAGTATGAATTGTCCCTGACCCTCAATCACATCTAAGTGATAGAGACTCAAAGTCTGGTAATGGATTACCGCTCGTATCGTGTTCGTATTGCATTACCAGAGTATCAGCAGTTATTTCGGCTATTCCGCTTGCTATCGTTACATTACTCCCACCTCTATCATAATAAAGTTTAACAGTTATTTTATCAGCAGTTGCAACATTTGTGCAGCCAAAAATTATCTTTACTCTTTTTACTCTACCTTTCTTTCTGGTTCCGAAATCTGGTTCAACAGAAGTTGTTTGAAAGTAAGCCGAATAATCGTAGTTCGCTGAGAAAGATTGAAGCCCACCAGCGGTTGTTGTTCCCGAC
>JAKPKF010000310.1 GCA_029553845.1 bacterium
ACTGCCCTCTTTTACTCTACCGGCCCAAAATCTATTATTGCCATTATTATCCACAACCTCAACAAACTTAGTACAATAAACAGGGGCTGAGGCAGGCACACTAGAGGTTTGGTTAGTTACTACAACCCCAAATTGATCACGATAAATCTCACTACCTAAAAGCTTCTCAAACCCGTCATTACTCAAACAAGTTTTATCATCAGAATTATAACATGTAGGACATGAGGCTTTACATAAAAATTCTAATGATGATGGTGGAAAAGAATTAGAACGTAATCTAGGACCTCGCCCTACATCGTCATCAACGTCTGAACTATATTCATCATTAAAGAGCTCAAGCTGACCCCTGGAGTCATCACAAAGGTTGGGTTGACTACAAGCACCCTCACATTGTGAATATGTAGAACTAGGTGAAGACGTTGGCGGTGTACAAGTAAACTCAAAGGAATGTACCAACCAAGACCAAGAACAACTGGTAGCACAAGTACTTGCTATGGTTGCCGAAGTTGAAGAAAATTCACACCCATGATACAAACAACTATACTGATTAGTATGTGGTGCGCACTCATCGGCACTAACAGTACAATCATTATTAGGAGGTAAACTCTCGTCATATAAATACCATCCATCATTTATAGAATTAACATTAGCATCAACTTGATCAGCTGCATAGTTGGGATAGTTATGAATACAATCTATACACGCTACACTTCCAAATACTTCAACCTGGTTGCCAGAGAGATGAGTACAATAGTTCTTTAAATTATCCAAAGTGTTATATTGGGAAATAATTAAATCATTATAAATACTGCCATCTGTAGGATCATTTTTAGGAACACAGGCATCATCTCTACTGATATGATCACACCCCCCCCCTAATCCTATACGATAATAGTGAGGTGGACACTTCGTTGGATCATTACTATTTAACCAAAAGGCATGCCTATACTCTAATCGCAAGCTAGTAGTAGCTTCTAAACAATAATAAAGTGGAAATTTACCATTATAGCCAACCCCCTCTTCAATGGGGTCAGCAGCAACCTTATCTAGTGGATACCATAAGAGACAATTTTTTTCATTGGCCGGATCGTATTCTAGACAGTAGCCTAAAAGTCCTTTCTTACGAATAGCTGGATTACTGGCTGAACCA
>JAKPKF010000337.1 GCA_029553845.1 bacterium
ACTCCAAGAGGATCTATTGTTAAAACAAAATTAAAGACATTTTCTGCCTGTTTACCATCTGCTTGGTAATTTACAAGTTCTCCATTTGCGTCGTAAAAGAATGCTCTTCCAGAGATGGATTCAAAGACAACATATCCAATTCCATTGTCAATTGTTATTTCTGATTCAGGAAAATCTATAGATGTATCATATCCTGGAAAAGTAGCGAGACCTTCGCCATTACAACTAGATGAGGTTCCAATGGTTCTATCCGTTGGAAGATATCCATTCCTTCCAATTCCCAAATTAACTGCTGGATCATATGCTGGTAATTTTGATTTTGTTTTTGTATCTCCATAGTCAGGAAAAGGAGAGCACCATTTAAATACTTTGTAAACACCAGTTGTCGTTGTTTTCGTAAAATCTATACCTAGTCCATACAACCAATCTTCCCCAGGGGTTCTTTCAAGTAACATAGATTCTCTTTGAATAGTCCTGACATCTTGCTCCAAATTAAGCATGTATTCGTTCATCTTTACTGTATTCTGTAGACCATTAAATGAAGCAAAAGTCATTCCTCCAATGATGGAAAAAATTGAGAGCACAATAAGAAGCTCTAAAAGAGTATATGCATGATATCTTCTTTTGAGAGTAGAAAACAAGGCAGTATATACTTAATTCAATACTTAAATGTATCACAGAAAAGCAGGAGTATCAATCTATTGACTCTGAGTAAACTTGTCTTTTCTTCTCCAGTCGGAATCGTCTAGACTAAGTACCGAAAGGGCAGATGGATCTCCACTTTCAAGAGAACCAATATCTGAGCTAAGAATAGGAGATTCACTTGGCAATATACCAATACCATCACCAGTACAATAAAAACCTCTTTGGTTTTCATCATCTACTCCTCCAAGAGAAACACAAACTATTACAAATTGTTGATCATATTCATCTACAGCGTAGTAATATGTAGCATCTGTTCCACCATCAAACTTTCCCTCCTCCTCTAGATAGGGAACAAGTATATGTTGGTCTGAGGTCCCATTGTATCCAAGAGCATAGGAGAAGAACTCCTTCTCTATACATCCACTGCAAGAACCCAACTCTGGATATTCTTTATTGTCTATCTTGTATTTAAGTAAAGCAGCATAGAGATTCCTTACTGCATTCTGATGGTATGTATCCTGACTTTTTTGTATAGCATATCTTCCAACTGATACACCAATAACCATTAGGATTATCAAAATCCCCATAACAACAATCAATTCTATAAGTGTGAAAGCTTTGTATCTCTGCCTCATATCATAACAATCTACCATATTCCCATCCATTTAAGAAGTTGAGAATATATGCTTTCTCCATAAAGAACAGATATACTGAAGGCAAGAGAGATGAATGGAACCATAGGAATCTTTGCTTTTTTAATATCTACCTTCTTCTTGACTACAAA
>JAKPKF010000340.1 GCA_029553845.1 bacterium
GCAATTACCGGAGACAATTATCCCCGTTATGTGATGACAACCGACAGATTGATACAATACCGAAATGGAATTAATCATGTTAATCTGATTGATTTTATATTGGAGAACAAAAGTTTTGAATAATATAGAGAAGAGTAAAATCCGTATTTAGTTGTCTCTTGATTGTTTTGAACAAACAATGCTTTAACATGTTATAATGCTCGTAGCATGTTCTTAGGGGTATTCTTCTAAGGATGTGATGTTATAAAGCAGCAGTTTGACAGAAGGGAAGACAGAATAGTAATCTTAACTTACGATTATGGATGATCTGAGAAAAAAATATTTAGAATTACTGGAGCTTAATGAAGATTGCACCGAGACTGAAATAAACAAAAAGTACGACAACCTGTCATTACGTGCGAAAACCGACAAGTCAATAGATATTGATGAAGTTATCAAGGCGTACGATTATCTTATGAATCGGAATCTTGAAGAACCCGAACCGGTAAAACCCATTGTTAAGAAGTTCCGTAAAGCATGGTTCAAATATATAGGTCTGGCGGCAATTCTGCTGATAATATTAGGTACCGTATTGTCAATTGTCATTCCGTATATTACCAACAAAGATCCCGACCTCGTAATTTCCTACATAGGTCCGTATACACCGAAGAACAATAAAGACTTGGAGAATTATCTGTATGACAGAATGCCGAAAGTAAAGAAGATACTTATGGAGACAATATATGCTACGGCAGCGGGCAATTATGTGCGATTCAAAGAAGATTCATATGATGCATCCAGTGTGGAAAAGCTGAGCCTGCTGCTTATATCGGGTGGTTTGGAGTTAATAGTATGCGATGATGCCGTGTACAGATATATACTGTCATATAACTATCTTCTGGAATTGGATGAAATCATTGAGGAATATGGTATTAAGATAGATAAGAAAAATATAGTTTACGGTATAAAGCCTTCCACGGGAGAGAGAGTCATATACGGTATCAATATACAGGATTATCCGATTCTTTCGGAGCATGTGTATATAAATGAGGAGTTTCCCATGATACTGTGCGTATCCAATGAAGCGGTTAATATTGAAAACGTAAAGCAGGCCGTAAGAATATTGTTGACTGAAGAATAGACCGTATTTGTCAAAAATATGTTGACATTATATATAAAGACATGGTAAGATATCCCTTGCTATAAGAAGGCTCTTTTTTTTTGTGGAAAAGTCTTCAATAAGAAAAGGCAGGAAGAGAAAATGAGAGATAAGATTATACTTGCATGTACAGAGTGTAAACAAAGAAACTACTCGACAAAGAAAAACAAGAAGAATACTCCTGACA
>JAKPKF010000350.1 GCA_029553845.1 bacterium
GAGTTAATGAGTAAATTCAAATGGAAAGCGGATAATCTTAAAGATTGGAATCCTTGGGTTATTACAATTATAGCTAGAGATTTAGTAGATGATTGTGATGGTGCAGCAGTTTTAGCTAAATGGTGGTATAAAGAACATGCATCGGAAGGTAGAATTGTTATATTATATTCTGCTGATGGAAAACTTGGTCACGCAGTATGTGTTCGAGAAGACAATAAAGAATTTGTTTCTAATAATGAAGTAGTTGTATTGAATCCTAATAATTGGGAAGATAATCTCTTACAGAAATTTGGAAGCAAGTATTCTGTAATTATTTAAAACCCTGATAAATCCGGCAAGATCTTAACTAGTTCTTGCCGGATTTATCATTAAATTTGATAATAATGCATATTCTTGAAATATATTTGAGGTTTTCAAATCATGCTAATTTATATAACAGATGAAATGTTATTTGAGCATGCTACTACACTTATACCAATATGTGGCTCAATTAACATAACACAATCCACACATTTAATAGATACTGAGGCAGGCGCTCCCTCTACTAATCTCAATACAATTGTCGGATCAACAGTTGAAAATTTATTATACATTCGTCCAGCTACTGCCGGTAAAATAATTGTATTACAACATAATGTGGGCAATATTCTTCTTGCTGGAGCCGACATTATCTTAGATAATATAAATAATTTTGCTCTCTTATTATATAATTCAGCTTTAGGAAAATGGACACTGGGTGGTATTAATGATGCTGGCTCTTCTGGAACATCAGGAACCTCTGGTGTTAGGGGACATCATGGTTCATCTGGTACATCAGGAACTTCAGGAATACAAGGATTTTCTGGAACATCAGGAACCTCTGCTACGGGAGTAACTTCTGGAACATCAGGAACATCTGGTGTTAGGGGAGAAAGGGGTACTTCTGGTACATCAGGAAGTTCTGGAACATCTAGTTCATCAGGAAGTTCTGGTTCTTCTGGAACATCTGCTAGTTCAGGATCTTCTGGAACCTCTGGATCTAGTGGTAGTAGTGGAACATCTGGTTCTTCTGGAACATCAGGTAGTTCAGGATCTTCTGGATCGAGTGGTAGTTCTGGAATATCAGGATCTTCTGGTACTTCTGGTAGTAGTGGAACATCGGGTAGTTCTGGAACATCTGGTACATCAAGTACCTCCGGAACTTCAGCAACTGGTGTAACCTCTGGGACTTCTGGTTCATCTGGTACAAGTGCAACTTCTGGATCTAGTGGAACTTCTGGAAGTTCGGGAACATCAGGATCTAGTGGAACATCAGGATCTAGTGGAACATCAGGTGAATCATTCTATGTAGATAGTTTCGGAGATTTAGACGAAGCTAAAGTTATATGGATAGAATCTCAGGGAGCTACACCTGAAAATGTTTATATATATGTAGTGGTTGACGATAACAGAATTGATCAATCATTACCAGCTGGCATCTCTGGAGATGTTTCTAGATGCTGTGTTATGTATGATGGTAGCGACTGGTATAACTATGGGTGGTTTATAGGCTCTGATGGTACTTCTGGATCTTCTGGAACAAGTGGTAGTTCAGGGACATCAGGTAGTTCTGGAACCTCAGGAAGTTCAGGAACAAGTGGTAGTTCAGGAACCTCAGGATCTTCTGGTAGTTCAGGGACATCAGGTAGTTCTGGAACATCAGGAAGTTCTGGTTCTTCTGGAACAACTGGCAGTGATGGTACTTCAGGATCATCTGGTACTTCTGGAAGTTCTGGTACATCAGGATCTTCTGGTTCTTCTGGAACAACTGGCAGTGATGGTACTTCAGGATCATCTGGTACTTCAGGATCTTCAGGATCTTCTGGTAGTTCAGGAACTTCAGGATCTTCTGGTTCTAGTGGGACGAGTGGAAGTTCAGGAACATCAGGATCTTCTGGTTCTAGTGGGACGAGTGGAAGTTCAGGAACATCAGGATCTTCTGGAACCTCTGGATCTAGTGGAACTTCAGGATCTTCTGGAACCTCTGGATCTAGTGGTAGTAGTGGAACATCTGGTTCTTCTGGAACATCAGGTAGTTCAGGATCTAGTGGAACATCAGGTAGTAGTGGAACTTCAGGTAGTTCTGGTTCTAGTGGGACTTCAGGAAGTTCTGGAACTTCTGGTAGTTCAGGATCTAGTGGAACATCAGGTAGTAGTGGAACTTCAGGTAGTTCTGGTTCTAGTGGAACTTCTGGTTCTAGTGGGACTTCAGGAAGTTCAGGAACTTCTGGTTCTAGTGGGACTTCAGGAAGTTCAGGAACTTCTGGTTCTAGTGGGACTTCAGGAAGTTCAGGAACTTCTGGTTCTAGTGATACGAATATTCAATTAATGTATCTAAGTATGATGTAAAATTGGGGAGTAGATAGATTATTTCTTAATCTGTCTACTCCCCCAAAAAATAAAAACGGGGGCGTTTTAAAGAAAATGAACATTAAATATCATTGTGAAGCAGGTGGAGAGACTGGTTATCATGCTCATTCAAAAGCTTTTTGGTCAAGATTACAGAAGTATAATGATGGGACTGGTATTCCAATTAATATTGTTTTAGATACAAGTAATCATCCAATATTTTATAAAGAGTATCATGGAATTAAAATTTGTTATAATGTTTATGAATCTACCCTGCAACCAGAAAAATTTTTTAACCATATTCTTAATAATTGGGACTATTTCTGGTGTCCCTCTGAGTGGCAGAGACAGTGTACTATTAATCAGGGATTTCCGGCAGATCGAGTTATGGTAGTTCCAGAAGGTGTAAGTACGGAATTTTATCCAGTTGAGGATTCAGATCTTGCCGATAAATTTACATTTACTATAATTGGAAAATGGGAATATAGGAAATCAACAGAAGAGATGATTAATTGTTGGTTTGAAGAGTTTCCGATAGAGAAATATCCAAATGTTAGATTAATTCTTTCTGTTGATAATCCATTTGATAGAGACAATGTTATTAATAAATTAAAAGAAATTGAAAATTTAAAAGACCCGAGAGTTGAAATTTTTCACTTTCCACCAAGAGAAGAGTATATTAAACTTTTACAAAAAAGTCATATGTATTTAAGTTGTTCTAGATCAGAAGGATGGAATTTACCTTTAATTGAAGCGATTGCTTGTGGAGTTCCTTCCATTTGTTTAGATTATTCAGCTCAAGCCGAATTTTCTAGGAATATATCTCATTCAGTTAAATTAAAAGGTATGAGACCAATCCCCAATAATAGTTTTCCTGGGGAGTATGGTGAGCCGGATTTTAATGACTTTAAAGCTAAGATGAAATATATTTATGAGAATTGGGATGAATGTCGTGCGCGAGCTCTTAAAGGTGCAAATTTTATTAAACAACAATATTCTTGGGAGAAAGCTGCTGAAATAGCACATGATTATTTATTAGAAATTCAAGAAAAACATAAGAACGATAAATTTGATGATCAAACATTTCCAATCTCTGGAAGGGTTAATGTTAATTTTATAGATGGTGCAAATTTTGATATAGCAAGTAATACTGGTAATGAATATCATGTTAAATTTATAAATAGAGATAATAATAATGTTATTTACGATACTAAATTGAGGCCAACCGCTGAAACTGGTACTTGTTGGGCTAGACCACTTGCTAAATATTTTATCAATTGGAAAGTCGAAGTCAGCACAGTTACAGAATCTGAAAATAAGATAACTGAGCAAGAACAAGATTCGGATACAATTATTATTAAGGGTAGCAATACTAATAATATTACTAAAAAAGAATATTTTTGCCACGAGTATAATGCTACCGGCAAAAGAGTCTTTATTAATTTGGATAGTAAAGCTCTTGGTGATAATATTGCTTGGATGCCATATGTTGACGCATTTACTAAAAAATGGGGGTGTGAAACATATGTTACAACTTTTTGGAACATACTTTTCGAAAAAGCTTATCCTAATTTAAAATTTGTTAGACCTGGAGCTGTTGTTGATGGACTTTATGCCCAATATAAAATTGGGTGCTTTGATAATGATACTACAAGAAATAAGGTAAATTGGAGAGAAGTTCCTCTTCAGAAGGTAGCAGCAGATATTCTTGGTTTGCCATATGTAGAGATGAAAACAGAAGTATCAGTTTCACAAGAGTTTGTAAGAACTGGTAGGAAATTTGTTTGTATTTCAGATCATTCTACAATGCAAGCTAAGTTTTGGAATTATCCAGGTGGTTGGCAAGCAATCATTGACTATTTGGGAGATTTGGGATATGATGTTGTAGCAGTATCGAAAGATCAAACTGGTCTTACGAAGATCGTGCCGATAAACAATAGACAAATTGAAGAAATTGCAGCAATTATAAAAGCCAGTGAATTTTTTATTGGAGTTGGTTCGGGGTTATCATGGTTAGCTTGGGCTTTGAATAAGAAAGTTATCATGGTTTCAGGATTTAGTGATCCATTCATTGAATTTCAATCTAATAACTATCGAATTTCTGCTCCTCCAGGAAAATGTCATGGGTGTTTTAATGATTCAAAATTAGTATTTGATAGAAGCTGGAATTGGTGTCCGAGGAATAAAAATTTCGAATGCTCAACCTCAATTACACCAGAAATGGTTAAGGAAAAAATAGATCTCTTAATTAG
>JAKPKF010000378.1 GCA_029553845.1 bacterium
CCTGCAACAACTTGTGCTATTTTAATAACTTGTTCTTGGTATGTAATTACTCCGTTTGTAACTCTTAAAACCGGCTCTAATTCGTCAAAGATGTAATCTGGTTTCTTTTTTCCATCTTTTACATCTGCGTATTCAGTAATGAATTGCATAGGGCCAGGCCTGTATGCTGCAATGATGTAGCAAAGATCTTCAAGAGTTTCGGGTTTGAGAGAACGAATTGTCCTTTTCATACCTTCACTCTCTAACTGAAAGACCCCAATAGTATGTCCACTTTGGATAAGTTCAAATGTTTTTTTATCATGTAAATCTAATTTCATTAAATCAATTGTCTCTCCTTTGCTTCTTTCAATCTTTTTAATTGTTGAGCCAATGATATTCAAATTTCTAAGACCAAGGAAATCGAATTTCATTAATCCAATAGGCTCTACATCAAACATTTCGTATTGTGTCATTCCAAGACCTCCACCGTGTGCATCCCTTTGTATTGGTGCATAATTTACAACTGGGTCTGGTGTAATGATTACACCACATGCATGAGTTGAAACTCCACGACACAGACCTGACACTTTTCGTACTACCTCTGCAAGATGTCTTGTTTTTTCTGAAGAATTTATTATCTCTGCAAACTCTGGATTATGTTCTATCATGTAATCTATATCTTTTGCTTTGCCAAAAAGTATCTCAACCATCTTAGATAGTTGGTCTGCAATTTCTAAATCCACACCTGTAACTCTGGAAACATCCCTAATGGCCTGCCTTGTTCGTAGTTTACTAAAAGTACCAATCTGTTTAACATTCTCTTCGCCATATTTTTCAATAGCATACTGAATAACTTCATCTCTTCTTTTATCTGCAATATCTATGTCAAAGTCTGGAGGACTAGGTCTTTCAGGATTAAGAAATCTTTCAAAGTAAAGTTCCCATCCAATTGGTTCAATATCTGTAATTCCAATTGCATACGCCACTACAGAACCACATCCAGAGCCTCTCATACCCACTACAATGCCATTTTCTCTACAGAAAGCTACAAAGTCTCTAACAACAAGAAAATAATCGTTATATCCCTTGTCATCAATTATTTTTAATTCATAATCAACTCTATCTGTTAATTCTTTATCTAT
>JAKPKF010000390.1 GCA_029553845.1 bacterium
CTTGTAAAAAGTTCAGAAAAAAGAAATGAAATCAGATATTTTCAATTAAAGAAATCTTTAAGTGAATCTGTAATACCATCTCTTGATGCTCTTAACCTAGCAATAAAGGCAAGTAAAGAATTAAAACTAGATGAAAAGACAAAGGCTTGGTTAGATGGAATCTTGGCAACAATACAGTCATTAGAGAAATCATTTTCAGAGATAGGAATAAAACAATATTTACCAATCAAAGGGGATAAATTTGATCCAACAAAACATGAAGCAGTAGCAACCGTAGAAGGTGGAAAAAGTGGTGAAATATATGACTTGGTACAACCAGGTTATATATTAGACAACACTGTAATTAAGCCAGCTCGTGTTGTTGTGTCAAAATAAATATAAATTTTTATTAATAAATATATGTCAAAAATTATAGGAATAGATCTCGGAACTACAAACTCCGTAATGGCCTACATGGAAGGTGGAAAGCCAAATGTAATTCCAAATGCGCAAGGTGGAAGATTGACCCCATCTGTAGTTGCAATTGGTGACAAAGGAGAAGTCCTTGTAGGAAATCCTGCAAAAAACCAAGCAGTAACAAATCCAGAGGGAACAATTTACTCAGTAAAAAGATTAATCGGAAGATCATGGGATGATCCAGAAGTTAAAAAAGATAAAGAACTTCTTCCATTTGAAATGAGGAAATCTTCCTCAGGTGGTGTAGAGGTAAAAATGAAAGACAAGTGGTACTCACCACAGGAGATATCTGCGAAGATTCTTGCAAAAATGAAAAAAGATGCAGAAGATTTCCTTGGAGAAGAGGTTAAAGAAGCAGTAATAACTGTACCAGCTTATTTTGATGACTCTCAAAGACAAGCTACAAAAGATGCAGGAAAGATTGCTGGATTAGATGTAAAAAGAATCGTAAATGAACCAACAGCAGCAGCGCTAGCATATGGGGTAGAAAAAGGAAAAGAAGAAAAAGTTGCAATATTTGACCTTGGAGGTGGTACCTTTGATATCTCCATACTAGAGATTGGCGATGGAGTATTTGAGGTTCTCTCTACAAATGGAGATACCCATCTTGGAGGAGATGACTTTGACCAGAAAATAATAGACTTTCTAGCTGACCAATTTAAAGCAAAAGAGGGAATAGATTTAAGAAATGATAGGACATCACTTCAGAGATTAAGAGAATTTGCAGAAAAAGCAAAGGTAGAGTTATCAACATCAGAAGAAACAGAGATAAATATCCCTTACATAACAGCAGATGCAAATGGACCAAAACATTTAAAAGAAAAATTAACAAGATCTGAATTAGAGAAACTAACAAGCGATTTAATTGAAAGAACTGTTGAGCCATGTAAGAAAGCTCTTAAAGATGCAGGACTTTCAATCAAGGATGTAGATGAAATACTTCTAGTAGGTGGTATGACAAGAATGCCAGCAGTTATTAAAAAAGTTGAAGAACTTTTTGGAAAAGAAGCAAACAAGGGAGTAAACCCAGATGAGGTTGTAGCTGTTGGAGCTGCAATTCAAGGAGGGGTATTAGGTGGAGATGTAAAAGACATTACTCTTCTAGATGTTACACCACTGTCTTTAGGATTAGAGACTCTAGGTGGAATTATGACAAAATTAATAGAGAAGAACACAACAATCCCTGTAGAAAAGAAACAGATATTCTCTACTGCAGCAGATAATCAACCAGGGGTTGAAATACATATCCTTCAAGGAGAAAGAGAAATGGCAGCAGATAACAAGACCTTAGGTCGATTTATCCTTGACGGTATCCCACCTGCACCAAGAGGAGTTCCTCAGATTGAGGTATCTTTCTCTATAGATGCAAACGGTATCCTAAATGTAAAAGCAGTAGATCTTGCAACTAAGAAAGAACAGAAAATTACCATCACAGCATCTACAGGATTAAAAGAAGAAGAGATAGAGAAGATGGTCGAAGATGCCAAGAAGAATGCTGAGGAAGACAAAAAGAAGAAAGAAAGAGCAGAAACAAGGAACGAGGCCGATACTCTGTGCTTTGGTGTTGAGAAGCTAATCAAAGAAAATGGGGACAAAATAGATTCTTCTGAGAAGGAAGATCTTGAGAAGCAGTCCGAAGAGCTAAAAAAGATAATTGAGAAAGAAGATTTTGATATGGAAGATGTAAAAAAGAAAACAGATGAACTTATGGAGAAAATGCAGGAAGTAGGAAAGAAGATGTATGAAAAGGTCGCTCAAGAGTCAAAGCCTGAGGAAGAAGGAAAGAAAGAAGAAAAGAAGGACAACGATGTCAAAGAGGGAGAGGTTGTAGATTAACCTTCTGGCGTGTAAAAGAATTAGAGGAGACTGTTGGTCTCCTCTTTTTTTTATGGTACGATAAATAGAATAATATTTGCTACACTGCCGAGATATGCTTAGAGATTCAGAGGGCACCAAGAAAGAAAAAATTGCACTCCCAGTTATTCAAAAATACTTATTTCTTGCCATGCTATTCCTTCTTCCTCTCTCCATAATTCCATTCCCATGGGATTGGACTGAAAAAGGTATGTCTTTGGTTATTCTAATATTTTCAACAATTATCTTAGGGATTGAGGTTATTAAGCTAATATGGGATGGAAAAGCCACACTTATAAAGAGCCTTTTAGATATGGGCTCGTTTGCCATTTTAATCTCTCTTATACTGTCAACCTTACTTTCGAAAGATATTAATTCCAGCCTTTGGGGAGTAGACAACAGACTGGGTTCAGGATTAATCGTTTTCATAGCAGTAATCTTAGTATCTTTTAGTGCACGAACATTCATACATAATATACGAGATATTAAGATGGTAATACTCTCCTTCCTAGGAGGTTTGTTTATTTCAAATATCTTGAGTATATTCTCTTTTCTAGGATCAAACATATGGGAAATAATTCCTGTATACAAAGAAATGCATCAGGCAGGCCTACCACTCTTGAGATCTGAGAAAGTTCAAGTCCTGATCAATATGGTAGGGATATTACTTTCTTTGGGGATTATTGGGGAGAGAATGTTAAGACGAGATGGGAAAAGTTTAGCCATGACACTGTGCTATATTTTTCTCGTTTCTGCTATTGTTAATCTTTGGATATTCTCAATTCATCAGGGAATAGCCATACTTGTACTTTTTACAATTATTCTCTTTCTAATCTTAATTTTAGTACTACCAAGATTAAAGATAGGGAAAGGATTAAAAAGAGATTTTGTAATTCTTTTCATTGGTATATTCTTAACGATTGCACTGCCAGTTGTATTACTTCAAATACCATCGTTGAGAGCAATCATTATTCCTAGGGGTGTAAATCTAGTAGCAGAGGTATCTCTTGGTGCGGATATCTCTTGGATAATTGCAGCTTCTGTTTTTGTTGATTCGTTATGGAAAGGTTTGTTTGGTCTTGGAGTAGATACATATACAATTGCCTACAATATGTTTAAACCACTAAATGAAGCACTTATCTCTTTTAACAGTGTAAATTTTTACTTTGCAGGAAATGAACTCTTTACTAAATTTTCAAATGGAGGATTAATATGGCTAATCGCTTGGGGATTCTTTGGTTTTCTTTTGGCAAAACTTCTAAAAGATGATTTAAGGAAATTTAGATTGTATCAGGAGGACAATGCTGCATTCCTTCTTGTTATGTTTGACTTTACTCTTGTATTTCTTTTTCTTTCCTCTCTGTTTGTTACATATTCTATATATGTAATATTTGTTCTTTTTGTATTAATTTCTCTACATAGTATTTTGAAAGATATCCTTGGTAAGGGCAGTGGAGATAAATTTGTTTTTAAACTTTGGGCAGCTAATGTCTCTTCAAAAGCAGAATCTGGGAAAGCGATGTACAATATCAATGTTTTTCTTACAGTAGTAACGGTGTTAATAACTTGTGGATTCTTGGTCCTTTGGGGATCAAAAGTAATATCGAGCGCATATTTACTGAAAGCTGAATCATACTATATCGAACAGAAGAAGATATATGCCGAGAAAGAACCTTCACTTAACCAAAGGGAAGACTTTGTAAAACGAATGACTGGTTACTACTCCAAAGCATTGAAGTTTGACAACAAGGACCCTCTTGTGAACAGAAAATTGGGATTGATGTATCTTGAACAGGTAGGAATTGCAGCAGAGAAATATTCAAAGAATAAGGAGTCTGAAGAAGCAAATGCAATAATAAAAAATATTGGACAGTGGAAGAACTATGCAATTGATTCTATCCGAAAAAGTATTGATAGAAGTCCAGCTATATATGCAAACTGGGAGGCGAGAGCTAGGGTATATATGGGACTGGTAGGCTTTGGCTTTTATGATTACACTGCAGATGCTCTTTTCTCTCTTGAAAAAGCAATAGAATTAAATCCTTTGAATTTTGAATTGTACTACTACAAAGCACAACTAAATGTAATAAGTGGAGATAAAGATGGAGCATTGTCTGCTTTGACTCAAGTTTTAGGTATTAATCCACAGCATGTTGCATCAATAATGTTAGCAGGAGAGATCAATAAAGAGAAAGGAAATATTGAAGTATATGAATCATACTTAAAAGCGGCAAAGAAGATTTTAGAAATACAGGGCAATACAGATGTGGAACAATACAGGGAAATTTCGAATCAATTGAATGAATTAGCAAAAGATGATTCGAAAGGGGAAGTAAAAGAAGAAGAAACTACACCAGTCGTGGAGACAGCGCCTGCTGAGGCCGGAGAGTAATATGGTTTACCTCTAAAAAGACAGAGTGCATTTACTGAAACATCTGCTTCCTTCTTTATTACCTTTGAGATATTCTCTAGAGTACTTCCTGTCGTGATGACATCATCTAAAATTGTTACAGAATTGTACTTATCTAGCAATGACCTATCTTTTATATAGAAATTAGACATTGTTTCTTCCAACCTACTGTCTCTATCTTTCAAAGATTGATGCCCTTTCTCTATTTTTCTTCCAATTAAATCAAAAGAGAAATGACATTTGTAATGTTTAGAAATATTCTCAACAAGTAGCTCTGTTTGATTAAATCCTCGCTCACTTCTTCTTAAGAAGGATATTGGAACAGGTATGAAAAGAGAGTTATTAAAATCAATATTCCTGATACTTTCTAACAAGAATTCAGAAATATATCTACCAATATCTTGCATCCCTTTGTACTTGTAACTTTTTAGAATTTTTGAAGATATCTTGTTGTATTCCCACGCTACAACAACTCTATCCAAGGAGTAATCTTTTTTACATTGTGCATGTGTACAGTAATTTGGAGATATTCTCCGACAGATATAACATTCAGGCAGATTCTTCCTGAAACTCTTCTTACATGTATTACAAAGATATTCACCATATTTGCCACAAACATGGCAAGATTTTGGATATACTAAATCTAGAAGAGACGACATCATAACTTAATTTATCAATAAAAAATTAAAAACAAATTAATTGATAAAAAATTCTCTTTAAATTATGATATTATTCGCACAGTTGAACTTAACCTTGATATATATTAAATGATAAAGCTTGGACTTAAGAAGAACAGCATCTTTTTTGTAATGCTTCTTCTCTTCATAACAAAGATACTTGGATTTTTAAAACTCAGAACCATTGCTCAGCTCTTTGGTGTCTCTCATGAACTAGATATATTCTGGGCAGCTTTTACTATCCCAGACATGATATTTACTGTTCTTGTTGCAGGCTCTATTAATGCAGCTATCATTCCAATATTCTCTGAAATTTTCTACAAAAAGGGTAAAGAAAGTTTAGATCGTTTCTTCAATTATCTTTTCATAGTTTTAACTGTGTCCTGCCTTCTGATTGCAGGTCTTTTTTTTGTATTTACACCTTGGATTACAAACTCCGTTATTAACTCAGAGGTACTCCAGAAATTCTTAGATCTGTCAGGCAGAATAACTCCTGCAGATTACCATATGTTTGTTACACTCACTAGATTGATGTTGCTTTCACCAATACTGCTAGCAACCAGCAGTCTTGTAACAGCATACCTGCAGATTAAGAAAGAATTCTTAACAACCTCTCTTGCACCCATCTTCTACAATCTTGGAATGATAATTGGTCCAATAATTTTTGTTGTATTTGGAAATCTTGGAGTAGAAGGAATCGCAATCTCTGCGGTTATTAGCTCTGTATTACATCTTCTTGTACAGCTCCCCAAATTTGCAAAGCATTTTAATGATGGCTTTACACTAAGCATTAGTTACTTCAAAAATGCATTCCGAGATATACATATATGGAGAACATTCAAGTTAGCAATTCCAAGAACAATTGGTATATTAGGAGAACAGATAAATGGATTAGTAAATACCCTAATTAGTTTCTCTCTTACAGCTGGTGCTCTTAGTGCATACAGATTTGCAATTAGTTTGCATCTTTTTCCAATAAATATAATTGGAAGTGCTGTAGCACAAGTTGCGCTACCTGATTTGGCACAACATAGTGGAGACAGAAAGAAGTTTGTTAAGATCCTGGATTCTTCCATACAGTTTGCTTTGTATATTGTATTTCCAGTTGTAGCTATGATGATGATACTTAGGCTCCCAATAGTTCGTTTAGTATACGGCTCTGGTGCCTTTGACTGGAGGGCAACAATTTTAACTGCATGGTGTCTTGTCCTTCTAGGATTTTCCATAATTGGACAAACTGTAGCACAGATAGTTCTTAGAGCGTTCTATGCTCTTAAGGAGACATGGCTTCCCCTTGTAGCAATTGTTATCAGTATTATAGTAAACATTGTTCTTGCTTACTATCTCACAAATTTCTTTAGCCATTATTATGATTGGAGACCAATATTTGACCAAATGGTATACCAAATTTCTTCAGCAAATGGAGAGGGCTTCTTGGTAGTGCTGAAATCCTTTGTAAAAGATTTTCTTAGGTGGTCATCGGACAGGGGAACCTCTGACATGGCAGTTGGTGGTTTAGCATTAGGTTTTGGAATCTCTTATTTTGTAGAGATGATACTTCTCATGCTATTGCTTAATTTTAAGGGAAAGATAATTACATGGAAGAGGACAATTAAACCTATCCTAGTGAAAGCTCTTAACACAGTGATAATGGCAGTTGGCATGTATTTTGTCTTTAAACTTTTTGATTTCCAGCTAGACACGACACGAACATGGTCAATTATTGTTCTTTCGGTAGTGGTATGTTCGTACGGTCTTCTATCCTACTGGATAGGGTCTAAAGTGTTTGGAATAAAAGAGGTAGACAAATTTGAAAGCAGAATCGTAGCAATATTCTCTAAATTTTTCAGTAAGGGGGAGAAAGATGCAGAGACTGTTTAAGATATTTGGAATCTTCCTTTTACTACTAATTTTTCTTTTCATCTTCTTAACAGGAATGTATCTTCTGTGGGAGAGAGAGTTCAGTTCAAACCTTTCAAGCAAAAGTTGTGTGAGTAATAATCAGGTTAAAGAAATTTCTTTTGATGAAAGGATAAGAAATTTTGTTTTTTCCTCTGATAGAAGTGACTACATACAATTTACAAAAGGAGAAATACTTTATTTAATTTCCTCCGAATTAAAAAAAGAAGAGGGTGATATAGTTGTAAAAGATATGTGTGTAGATTCTTCAAAAGGAGTATGGAAAGTGTATCTGAATTTAACTGTTGCCGGGATAAAGAATGTCTGGTTTATCTTTGACATAATAAAAGATGATAGAGAAACAGCAGAACTGTATGTAGACAACCTGTATCTTGGAAATTTTTATTTACCTTCCTTTATTTCTTCCTCACTTAAGGAGAAAATTAACAAAGGAATTAGTGATGCAATTGTTCTTGTAAATGAAAACAGTTTCTCTGGAAGGAGTATTACAAATATTGAACTTTTAGAAGAAGATATAGTGGTAAAAGGTGTGTATTAGGCTTGTCCAACAACATAACTTGTGATACAATTCTCTAGCAATCCTTAAATTAATCTGCTAATAAATATGTCAAAAAAGATCAACATAATACCTCTAGGAAAAAGAATCCTAGCAAAACCAGATGCAATTGAAGAAAAAACAGCAGGAGGTTTAGTATTACCTCCAAATGTAAATGATGAACAACGACCTGCTACTGGTACTGTTGTAGCTTTAGGAAAGGCAAAATCATTTGATGTAGCAATCGGAGACAGAATATATTTCAAAAAATATTCTCCAGAGGAAATTGAAATTGAAGGTGTCAAATATTTCATACTAGATACTGACGATGTACTCGCAGTCATAAAATAAATTTAATACATTACACAAAATGGCAAAAGCAATCATATATAACGAAGAGGCTAGAAAAGCCCTAAAAGAAGGTGTAGACACGATATCAAATGTTGTTAAAACAACTCTTGGACCAAGAGGAAGAAATATTGCGATTGCAAAAAGCTATGGATCCCAAATCATAACCAAGGATGGTGTTACTGTAGCAAAGGAAATAGAAGACAGAGATCCTTTTAAAAATGTTGGAGTCGAAATGATAAAAGAAGCATCAAGTAAAGTAAACGATCTCGCAGGAGATGGTACTACTACAGTTGCAGTTCTTGCCCAGGCGATAGCAAACTTAGGTTTTAGAAATGTCTCTGCAGGCTCTAACCCAATTGCTGTCAAAAGAGGTATAGATAAAGGTGTGGAGATGATAGTTAAAGAACTTGAAAAGAAGGCTAAGAAGATTTCTGGTCTTGAAGAAATTTCTCAAGTGGCTACAATATCTGCAAACAACGAAAAAGAATTAGGAGACATGATTGGTGGAGTTTTTGAGAAAGTTGGAAAAGATGGAGTAATAACAGTAGAGGAAGCGAAGGGTTTTGATGATGAGGTAGAGTATACCGAAGGTATGGAATTTGATAACGGTTATGTTAGTGCATACTTTGTAAACAACGCAGAGACTCTAGAAACAGTTATGGACAATCCATACATCTTCATAACAGATAAAAAGCTTTCCAATCTTCAAGATATTCAAGCGATAGCTGAGAAGGTTCTTGGAGCAGCAGATAGGCCTTTGGTCATAATTGCAGAAGATATTGAAAACCAGGCTCTTGCTACATTGGTAGTAAACAAATTGAGGGGAACATTAGATGTTGTAGCTGTTAAAGCTCCTGGATTTGGAGATAGAAAGAAAGAAATGCTTAAAGATATATGTGTATTAACAGATGCAAAATTCATCTCGGAAGAGCTTGGAAATACCTTAGACAAAGTAGAGATAGCAGATTTAGGTTCTGCAAAGAAGGTAATTGTAACTAAAGAGAAGACAGTTATTGTAGAAGGAAAAGGGAGTAAGAAATCAATAAATGATAGAGTTAGTGAAATTAAAGCACAAATTTCTAAAACATCTTCAGATTATGATAAAGAGAAATTACAGGAAAGATTAGCAAAGTTAGTAGGAGGTGTTGCAGTTATAAAAGTTGGTGCTGCATCTGAGACAGAAGCGAAGGAGAAAAAGATGAGGATTGAAGATGCAATTAATGCAACAAGAGCAGCATTAGAGGAAGGTGTTGTAGCTGGTGGTGGTTTAGCACTACATAATGCTAAATCTGTTCTTAATGATGTAAAGTTAGAAGATGTAGATGAGCAGGTTGGTATAGATATCCTAAAGAGTATCCTTAGTGAACCGCTAAAACAGATTGCGGAGAATGCTGGTGAGGATGGTGCAGTAGTAGCTGCTAATTGCTCAGGAAAATTAGGCTTTAATGCTAAGACAGGTGAATATGTAGATATGATAGAGGCAGGTATAACTGACCCTGTAAAGGTTACAAGGTTGGCATTAGTAAATGCAGCATCTGTTGGTACTATGCTAATAACTACAGAGGCAGTGGTAGCAGAAATTCCAGAAGAGAAAAGTAAAGCACCAATGAGTCCAGATATGGGGATGGGTGGAATGATGTAATCTGGTATGTAAGTGGAACTATAAAAAGGAGGTATAAAAGCCTCCTTTTTTTTAATAAACAATCTTAACCCAATTCTCCTTCAACCATTTATCTGTATCCTTCTGTAATTGTTCTAATCCTCTTTTTTTTAATTCCCTATCTATAATCTTTCCCTTATGTGGATTATTAAACTGTTTCTCAAGCGGTGAACTAAAACCATGTGCGTAATGACACATCTCATGTGCAATAGTAGCTCTTACAATATCTTCTGGAACAATCTCATTTTGGAAATATCTCGTTACAGTTATAACTGTAATACTCTTCTCATCCTGTGTTAAAAAATCATCCTTTCTGTTTTTAATTAATCCTTTTATCTTTGTTCTTCCATTTGCTAATTTAATACTCCCTAACTGTCTTTTGGAATATTTACCAAACTTAATAACAACCATATTCTTTCTTGGTATATCACAGAAATGGTTCTCCCATAATTCATACATTAAATTTTCTAAAAATTCTCTATTTCTCATACAACTGTTCTCTCTCCCATGTTATCATATTCAAATGATACTACAGAAATACAAGAAAAAAATCTCTACATTAAAAAAATCTCTTTCATTTGTATACGGTCGATATACAACAGCAGCAATATCAAGAGATATTCTCTTTGCCATATCTACGGCATCTGAACTTTACAGTATTACCCTTCTAGGTAAATTCATAGATGAAACCGCTAAAATTTTGCTCTCTTGGGAAAGTTTTAATTTAACAGAATATCTTGGAACAAAATCTTTTCTGTACCTAGTTCTAATACTTGCCCTCTGGGGTGTAACCCAGATATGTGTACAAGCGAGAGAATATTTCTACAATGTAATATACGAAAGAACTTGGGAAGATGCCAAATACATGATGATGGCTAAAGTCTCTAGATCAAATCTTCAGGATGTGGAGAAAGAAGAATTTCAAGATTATTTAACATATGCCCCTACATTTTCTATAGATAGATTGATAACAGCATACAGCGATTTCTCTGTAATTCTAAGCAACATTATTAGGTTAATTGGAGCATTAGTAATAATCTGGGGTGTTGCGGGATGGTGGTCCTTGATTTTAGTAGCTCTAGTTTTCCCAGAAGTAATTGCAGTACATTTAAGGAGAAGAGAGATTAAAAAAGAAGAAGATAACGCTGTTGGTAAGTTTAAATTTCTTAATTACATTCAAGGTGTTGCTTTGCAGATTTCCAACTTCTGTGAACTAAGGGTAAATGATACATTCTCTTTTCTTAAAAGAAGATATACAGAGGAGTATGATGATTTCTTGGAGGGATACCTTAAAAAACAGGCCAATTTCTACCAAGACAAAACAATATTTTCCATAATAGACCAAGTATTTAAGTTTGCCTTTGTTATCTTACTTTTGGCATTTTCCATTGCTCAGAGATTAACAATTGGTACCTTCAAAGCACTGTATGACTATGTAGATGTGGCATACAACAGTATTTACAGTATTATGAATACAGTATCTCTACTTGCCAACAAGCTTGAATACATTGATGAATTCTTTGACCTAATAGAGTATGAAGGTTTTGGTGATCATCAACACGGAAATGTGAAATTACCTAAAGGTACGCCTCTTTTAGAATTCACTAATCTAGATTTTGCATATCCAGATGATCCAGATGTAAAAATTCTCAAAGATTTAAATCTTGTTGTAAAACCAGGCGAAAAAGTTGCATTCTTTGGCGGAGACGGCTCAGGAAAAAGTACAACAGTTAAGATACTCTCTGGTTTGTATCAAGTAGTCTCTGGAGATTTCCAAATCGGTGGGCACTCAGTTAAAGAGCTAGATAGAGGGGAATTAAAGAAGAAGATAGCAGTTACATTCCAAGATTTCGTAAATTACAATTTCAGTGTACTTGAAAATATAGTTATATCTGACAAAAGAAAGAAGATTGATGAAGAGCTCTACAAAAAGGTATATACAATTTCTAAAGTAAAAGATTTTGTTAAAAAACAGAAGATAAAAGAATCCCATTTACTTGGAAAAACATTTCCAGGAGGTATGGATCTTTCACCAGGATATTGGCAAAGACTTGCGATTGCAAGAATGCTTTACAGAAACAAAAACATATTCATAATGGATGAGCCTTTTACTTTCATAGATAGTATTTCTGCTCGTGAAATTCTAAAAGACATCTTTGAATTCTTAGGTAAAGAAAGATCTTTAATATTTATAACTAGAAGTACTGAAAATCTCAAAATGTTTGACAGAATATATTACTTTGAGGATGGAAAGATAGTTGAAGAAGGGACATGGAGATCTTTGATGAAAAGAAAAGGAAAACTATACCATGAGGTTAGTTCTCTTAATTAAGAATATCCTGTAAAATATACCCTAGAATGGAAATTTTAGATGGTAAAAAAATATCTGAAGAGATTCTGAGTAATATATCTGATGAGGTAGAAAGACTTAGGGTTCAGAACAAAAGGATTCCAAGATTGGATATGATTATTGTTGGAGATGACTATGGTAGTATCAAGTATGTTGGAATGAAAGAAAAGACAACTAGGGAAGTTGGTATAGAAGGACAGATACATCATCTACCATTTTCTTCAAATACGCTAGATATTGTTAACCTTGTAGATTCTCTAAACAGATTTGATGGAGTAGATGGGTTCATGGTTCAATTACCATTACCTGAACATATAGATACTCAGTTAGTACTTAATTCAATTGCACCACAGAAAGATGTAGATGGTCTAACAGCGATTAATCTTGGTAAACTTTTTCAAAAAGATTCTTCAGCTATACCTCCAGCAACACCTCTTGGAATTATGAAGCTTCTTGATGTGTACGGTATAAAGTTGTTTGGGAAACATGTCGTTATTCTTGGAACAAGCAATATTATTGGAACGCCACTTGCCGCTATGATGTTAGAAAAGAATGCTACAGTATCGCTATGTAATGCACATACAATAAATATACAGGAAATATCCAGTAATGCGGATATACTAGTCTCTGCTACTGGTAAAGCTCTTTTAATTAAAAAAGATTTCCTCAAACCAGGCTGCGTAGTTATAGATGTTGGATCGAATAAACACCCAGAAACAGGCAAGTTAGTTGGAGATGTAGATTGGGAAGATGTAAAGGGTATTCCATCATATATTACTCCGGTTCCTGGTGGTGTAGGTCCAATGACAATCTCCTGCCTCATGTTAAATTTAATGTCAGCTTACAAAAAGAATGATTCAAGACAAGAAAATACTAGAACTAATTAACGATGAGAAGAAGAGACAGAGAGAGGGTATTGAGTTAATAGCTTCGGAAAACTATGTAAGTGAATCTGTGCTTGAGTGTATGGGTTCAATTCTTACAAACAAATACTCCGAAGGATATTCAAGAAAAAGATATTACAAAGGTAACGAATATATAGATGATATAGAAGAGGAAGCAATTAGTAGAGCCAAAGAACTCTTCCATGCTGAGCATGTAAATGTACAACCTTACTCAGGTTCTCCTGCAAATCTTGCCGTACATTTTGCACTACTGGATGTTGGAGATAGAACTTTAGGTATGGCATTGGATGCAGGAGGTCATTTAACACACGGATTTAAGGTTTCAATAACTGGGAAATATTACAACTCTGTTAGTTACGGTGTAGATGAACATGGATATATAGATTATGAAGAAGTACGAAGATTGGCAAGGGAACATATGCCTAAATTAATATGGGCGGGATTCTCTGCATACTCTCGCATCATTGACTGGCAGAAATTTAGAGATATAGCAGATGAGGTTGGGGCATATCTAGCAGCAGATATAGCACATGTTGCAGGATTAGTTGCAACGGGAATATATCCATCGCCTGTAGGTATAGCAGATGTTGTAACTACAACCACACATAAAACTCTCAGAGGTCCAAGAGGAGCCATTATTATGTGTAAAGAAGAGTTGGCTGAGAAAATAGATAAAGCTGTATTTCCAGGCCTACAGGGAGGTCCACATAACCATACCACAGCAGCCATAGCAGTAGCACTTAAGGAAGCTTCCACAGAGGAATTTAAGGAATATACTAAACAGATTGTTAAAAATTCAAAGGCTCTTGCAGAAGAACTAATTAAAAGAGATTACAAAATCATATCAGGGGGAACAGACAACCATCTTTTCCTTGTAGATATTGTTGAAAGTGTAGGAATATCTGGAGAAGAAGCATCTACATTACTTGAGCAGTCAAATATTACAGTAAATAAAAATGCAATACCTAATGATTCCAGAAAACCATGGGATCCTTCTGGTATACGTATAGGTACACCAGCAGTAACAACAAGGGGGATGAAAGAAAGGGAGATGGTAAAGATTGCTGAGTTCATAGATGAAGTTTTAAGAAATAGAAAAAATGTTAGAGAAGAGGTTAAGGACTTTACAAAAAATTTTTATATACCAGGTATAAATTAATACTTTTAAAAATGAAATTAACTTACAGAAAAGATTTAAACATTGCTACTATTAAGTCAGAATCAGATTGGAACAAGTTCAAAGTTCATACACTATTACAGAACCCTACACAAAAGCAACCATCAATCAATGCATATCTTGGAGCCAGATATAGTAGATCTGCTGACTCCATAACAGATATAGCATCGGAGATAATGGAATCTGGAACAGATGCAGCAGAAAAATTGGAAAAAATATTCTCTGGTTACGGTCATAAATCTGTAGGGGATATGGCAGATCTTTTTCTCTGTATAGAGAATATTCCTATGTATACAGCAATGAGAATATATTACATGTGTTCTGTTCTCTCAGGACAGGAAAGATCTACAAGGTATCAGAATTTTGAAAAGCCAGAATTTATCAAAATCCCAAAGGAAGTATGTGCTAACTATGAAGTTCGCAAGGAGTATGAACGAATAATTCTAAAGCAGATGCAAGATTACAGAGAGATGATGAAACCAACAAGAGAAGCATTAGAAAAAATATTTAAGATTAATGAGGAAAGCCCTCAAGAGGTTTCTGCATTGAAAGCGAGAAGCTTTGATGTGTGTAGATATTTTATTCCTCTTGGAATACATACTAGCTCGGCATATTTAATGTCTGCAAGAAATTGGTCAGAATTAATTAGCTTACTATGTGCAAATGACAGTGTTGTAGAAAATGATTTGGCAGATTTAATCCTCAACCTTCTTGGTGATTCAAAATTAGAAGTAAAGGGATATTTGAAAGAAGCTGATAACCTAATAAGACACACGGACGCCAATTGTTGTAGAAAGAATTCCTCTAAGGCAATATTAGAATATCTAAAAGAGAGAATATCTAGAGAGCAGGTTAATGATATCCCTGAAAGTGAAATTGACAAGTTGGAAATTGCTCATGGTAGTGATAGCACAGAGGCCTTAATATCTAACTATGAATTACTCCTTAACCCCCTTGGTTCAAAGCAGGAATTTGAATTTACAGATTTTGATCAAGAAAGTATTGGGGAAATAATATTTGACAACCATGACCATAACAATTTATTAGGTAATATTGGTCAATTTGGCAATATTAAGATAACTGGATTTGCAAGTATAGGAACACTGAAAGATTTAAATAGGCACAGAAGTTTAGAGAGATTTATTCCATTCTTTCATGATGATATAGATTTAGATCAGGAATTAAATCGACCTAATTTTAAATGCTTTTTCCTTTGCAATTATTTAGATATTAAATCAATATCAAAACTTAGGGGTGAGTATGAGAAAAGGTTGGTAGAAACATATAAGATAATCAAGGAATGGAGGAAGAAGGCTAAGGAAAATATGACAAAAGAGGTGTGTGATGAGTTTACAAAGTATCTTCTTCCACATGCACATTCTACAAGATATGTGTTTTATGGCTCATTTGATGACTTGCAATATACGATTAATCTTCGTACAAGAAATGGTGGGCATATAGCATATAGGGTTTTGACATATGAATGGTTAAGGCAATTATCTTTAGCAGATCCAATATGGAGACCATTGCTAAAGAGGATAGTTGTGCCAAAGATTGATGATAAGCATCAATTTGTAGATAGAAGTTGAATTAAAACACATATATCATGATATTGTCAGACAAATCAATTAAAGCAAAAGTAAAAACAGGAGAGATAGTTATAGAACCATTCGAAGAGAAATGTCTTCAATCTGCATCGTATGATCTTCACTTAGACAAAGATTTCCTTGTTTTCAACAGAGAGAATCATAGCCTAATAGATGTAAAAGAACCTGTTGATGAATTGATGAAGAAAATAGTAGTGTCTGAAGAACAGGGTATAATTATTCATCCAGGAGATTTTATATTAGCAAATGTCAAAGAAATTACAGGTGTTGACGATAAGCATGTAGGAAGACTTGAGGGGAAGAGCTCTCTTGCAAGAATGGGATTAATAATCCATACAACGGCAGGATTTTTAGATCCAGGGAATAAATTGCGTCTTACATTGGAGATGGTAAATCTTTCTCCCTTGCCCATAAAGTTGTATCCTGGAATGAAGATAGGTCAGATAGCGTTTGAAGAATTAGATGAAAAGTGTGAGAGACCATATGGAACAAAAGGACTTATGAATAAGTATGTAGGAGATATGACAGTAACCGCAAGTCAAATGTGGAAAAACTTTAAAGAAGAAGATAATGAACAAAAAGATTAGGAATCAATTTCCAATATTACAAAGAAAGATAAATGGTAAAAAGCTAATATATTTAGATAGTGCTGCTACATCCCAAAAGCCACAGTTTGTTATAGATAGTATCTCTGAGTATTACAAAAAATATAATGCAAATATACATAGAAGTTCTCATGTACTTGCAAAGGAAGCTACAGGTATGTGGAAGGAAGCACACCAGATAGTTGCAGATTTTTTAAATGCAGAATCGTACAAGGAGATAGTGTTTGTAAGAAATAGTACTGAGGGTTTAAATCTACTAGCTAAGACATATGGTAAAGATAATCTTTCAAAAGGAGATATTGTAATAATTTCAGAAATGGAACACCATAGCAATATCGTTCCCTGGTTAATACTTCAAAAAGAGATTGGTTTTGAAATTAAATATATTCCAGTAACAGATGATTATGATTTAGATATTAAATGGTTGGAGGATACTGTAAAGGAGTTTGGTTCAAAGATTAAAATAATATCTGTTGTACATATTTCCAATGTATTGGGTACAAAAAACGATGTAAAGAAAATTTCTGAAATTGGTCATACTGTTGGTGCTTTTGTAATTGTAGATGGAGCACAGAGTGTCCCACATATTCCTGTAGATGTTCAGGATATTGGCTGTGATGCTTTCGTTTTTTCTGGGCATAAAGTATATGGTCCAACAGGTAGTGGTGTTGTTTACTGTAAGCAGAATATTCTTGAGAATCTTTCTCCTTTTATGGGGGGTGGGGAGATGATTCTTTCTGTAAAGAAAGATGGTTTTGAAATGAATGAACTACCATGGAGATTTGAAGCTGGTACTCCAGATATTGAGAGTGGAATTGTATTAGGGAAGACGATCCAATGGTTTAAGAAAACGATAGAAGAAATTGGTGGATGGGATGTTTTAATAGAACATGAGAAGAATTTGATGAAGGAATTTTTAGATAGTTTTGATGGTATTGAATGGTTTAGATTGTTTGGTAAGAAGAGTGTAGAGGAAAGGTATGGAGTAATATCTTTCAATATTGATGGATTTGGATTTAAAGGGTGTAAGGAAATGGAGAAGGGGAAGAAAGAGGGAAGCGAAATAGTGGAATATATTAGTGCAAGAGGCGTGGCTGTAAGAGAAGGGTATCATTGTGCAGAGCCTTTACATGATAGATTCAAAGTTGGCCCTACAATGAGGATGAGTTTAGGTATATACAATGATAACGAGGATGTCAAAACATTTTCTAAATTACTAAAAGAAGCCGTCCTTTCTTCCTACTAGATTGTTGGTTGTACTGGAGGAACACTCTGTGGCTCATCTGTTGGAGTAGTTTCTTCTTTTGGTGCTGCCGCCCAGTTGTTTACCATTTGTTGCATGTCTGGTAAGTTTGAGGGCAAAACAGGTGCTGTCTCTTCAACCACTGGAGGAGGAGTTTCAACAGGCATAGTATTGAAATCTGGTGTAGGCACTGTTTCCTCAATTACTGGAGCTGGAGTTTCAACAGGCATAGTATTGAAATTTGGTATAGGTGTTGTTTCCTCAACTGCTGGTGTTGGAGTTTCAACTGGCATAGCATTAAAATCAGGAGCAGGTGCTGCTTGTGCTTGAGAATTATCCTTTGCCATTAAATCTGCCAAATCATTAGATTCAGTCGCTTCTGAAGGTGCTTCTACACTCTGTAGCTGTACAGGCTCTTGCTCTAACTTCTCTTGTATTGTTCCTTCCTTAACCTGTGGGGTGTAAAGATTTCCAGATATATTATCTATATCTGTAGGACGACTCTCAGATGGTGCTGGAACTTCCTCTTTGTTCTCTTCAACCTGAGTTACTACCTCTTCTGGTTTTCCATCTTTTTTCTTACTAAGTAATATCCCAAGGATACTGATTAGTAAAATAGTTGCCCCACCAATCAAGATGTATGGAAGATAGTCGGTAAGAATATCTTGGAAACTTTTTGTTGTTTCGGTTTCTGTTACTGTCGGTGTGGTAGCTGTAGGGATTTCGGTAGTAGGTTCAGGTTCTGTACTTGTTATGTCGGTAACTGTTCCCAATGTTAAAGAACCTAAATCTAAACCAGTGGTTTTAGATACTGTAAAAGCATAATCCGCTGAATTAGGAGCAAAAAGTATTGTAGCAACATTCCCATTTAGAACCTTTGCTTCTGCAAGTGTGCAAGTTATTGTTAATAAATTTGATACATTGGTATAGGAAAATGAACTACATACAGTATTGTCATCTGAGAGAGCAGAAACTGTGACACCCTCGGAAGCTTGGATTTGAAATGCTATCTTCTCAGTGGTATCTGTACCAGTATTTACAAGTATATCTACACTTTTTTGTGAAGTAGTAGAGTTATCTTCAAGAGTAATATCTACTGCGGCAAGAACTTTCAATGGAAGAAAAGCGAATGCTAAAAGGAACAAATAAACAGAGAGTTTTTTCATTTTAAGGCAGTATAATTTTATCTATTCTAAGGCTATCATTTGTCATATATAATGTCAAAATATTTGACTTAATCAGTAATGAAATATACACTAAGATAACAGTAAAATCTGCCTACTATGAATTATTCAGATACAAATTTCTTACAAAATAATATGGGGAGTATGAATGAAGACTCTATGGGAGATATTCTTGCATTAGAAAACAAGATTGTTACTTCTAACCTTCCACTAGATTTGAAAGAAGAAACCATGAAGAATCTCTTGAGACTTAAATCCATGATAAAGCGTGGGGTTTATGGATCAGAGTTTGATACTATGATTAAATATGTAAACTGGATTATAAAGATTCCATTTGGTGTAGTTTCAAAAGATAATTTGGATATTTCTAATGCTAAGAGATTGATGGATGAAACACACTATGGTATGGATAGTATCAAGGATTTAATTCTGGACTATATTGCTGCTATGCAGCTTGAGAATATGCAAAGGAACAGAATTCCCACCCAAGTTGCTACAGATATGTCTTACAGACCTCAACCAACTGTTGCTCTCAAACCTAATTCTAAAGCACCAGTATTTCTATTTATAGGTTTACAAGGTGTAGGTAAAACATC
>JAKPKF010000427.1 GCA_029553845.1 bacterium
TTAGACTTTCAACTTCTATAACATCATCACCACCAACCAACTCGTCAATTTTCTCTGCAACCTCCTCTGAAACCTCGTAACTCTTTCCGCCAACAGACACATTTTTCGTCATCTCGTCTCCTTTTTAATTATTTTTTCTAATTTCCAAAAATTACATTGTAGTTTAACCATCATATTGTGAAGTCGATTTATCTCTCTCATCACGCCTGTAATTGAGAGTCTGTCGTCTTTGCTTGAACAAGAGATACAATACTTGGCGTTACCTGTTCGCATATCCTCTATATCACCTCCACAGCGTTTACAGATGCGTTTCATTTTCCTCCTAATTAAGATACTTTACTGCTTCATATAAAATATTGTATTTTTCAACCAGTTTTTTATCTATTGCTTCTTCCATCGCTTCCCTTTCTCTTGGATTAGTTAATGTTATCTTTACGCTCGTTATGTTGTAACCAATCCATAAATTTGCTGAATGTATGCTCAATCGTGTATGCTGTCCAATTTTCCCCAGTCTGTACCGAGAGTCTGTCCATATCAATTTTTCTTTTATCGTTTTCTTCATTGGCGTATTCAACAAATTCATTCCATTTTTTGATTAGTTCTTTCACTTTATTCTCCTTTGTTATCTTTATTCCCTGTTTTCATTTAGCACCTCTCGTTTATAATTAAATTTCCTTTTTCAATCTCTTTTTCTATAACTCCTTGTGCATAATTATCGTAACTATCTTGGCGATAAGAGTCGGTCTCATCTCTTAGATAGACAATTCGCACACCCATACTCAATCACATCATTTATGAGCATTAACTTGAATCCGAACAGTTTTAAGCAAAACTTGTGGTCAAGGTATTCTTCACAAGGTGGGTTCATCGCTGACAATTCTTCTCCGCAATCCTTGCACTTCATCTTCTTTCCTGTAAAGCTCATCTCTCTGCTCCTTTTACTCTTTAGTGGTTAGTCAACTAGACGATATTTCGCCCCATCTATTTCTATTTCTTTAGGATTTTTCTTTTTAACTTCATCGGACAATCCCAATTCTTTTAGTGTCCCAAATTTTATTTCTCCTCCTTTAAGTTCCCCGCACTCGATTAAATCATCACCGTCTTGAAGTTCTGACCAAGTTTTTACTCCTGCGAAGATGTATATTCCTGCTTCCAAAGTGGTTTTGCATTTAATCCATAGTTGAGCCAATATCGAGTCACCAGCTTCAATCGAGTCACCAGCTTCAATCCAGCTACCAGCTTTAATCGAGCTACCAGCTTTAATCGAGCTACCAGCTTTAATCGAGCTACCAGCTTTAATCGAGTCACCAGCTTTAATCCAGCTACAAGCTTTAATCGAGCTACCAGCTTTAATCGAGTAGCCAGCACAATCAATATACCCGCTAACTTCAATCCACTTTTCTACTTTCAAATTGCCAGTTAGAATTAAATTTCCCTGAACTTCTAACTCGCCTTTAATTTCACCTGATTTTTTTACTTCTTTCATCTCTCTACTCCTTTTACTCTTTAAATTACTTCCTTTCTCTATCTTCTTTCCTGTAGGCATAGGGTCTCCTTAAAAGTTAAAAAACTCTTTTATTCTTGTCCATACATTTGTCTTATAATCAGGATAACAATTAGGGCAATATGTTGCGTCACTTGAATAAAAACTTTTACATTTCTGACAAGTCCAAGAACCTGTGTTTCTCTTGGGTATTTTTTGATATTTCATTTTAATGACACCTACTCCCATCTTCACAACCTTCTTCGTATGCTCTTTGAAGTTGTATTTTAATGAAGTTTTTAATCAAATTAGCCATATCAGGATTTTTCTTCCAATTAAAATAGTAATTGTCAAACTGTTCTTCCCATTTTTCTATCTTCTTTCCTGTAGGGTTCATAAATCCTCCACTTCTTTTTTAATGTCGTCAAGGGTATCGTTCCAAATTGGGTATGCGTCCTCATCTCCTTTTTTGCTCTCTATAATCTTAATGAATGACTCCTTCTGGGTGGAGAGGAGGTCAGAGATGAAATTTTCCAAATCTGTAAAAGCAGGGTCGTATTTATCGCTACGCAAAATATAACTATCATAGAAAAATCTGCCAAAATCAATTTTTAATTTCTTTTTCCAATCTTTCACAATTACCTCCTAGATTAAAGTTTGTTGTAAGTTTTTTAGGCGTTGTTCTGCTATCTTGCAGTAGTCAGGTGATATTTCTATGCCGATGAAGTTGCGATTGTTTTTTTGTGCCATTTTCAGTGTTGTTCCGCTACCGCACATTGGGTCTAATACTGTGTCCCCTTCGTTGCTCCAAGAAAGTATATGGTCTTCTGCTAATCTTTCTGGGAATATGGCTGGATGCTCGAAGGCGACTCGGTCTTTTGTACTTTGTGCATATCCTACTTTCAAGTCCCATACATTGTATTTGATTCTATCAAGATTCCTTTGACCACCGTATGCAGTAAACTTGCCATTTTCTTGTTGAGTCCCTGTATATTTTTCTTTCCCTGTCGCTAGTGTTTTCTCTAAGATTAAGTTGATAGATTTTGGGCATCCCTTAGAAAGAACAAACATATACTCAAAGCAAGGCATATATCTATTGTGTCTCACTGGCATTGGGTTGATTTTTCTATAAATCATCGTATCGTGCAAATTGAATCCAATCTCTTTGAAGTAAAGTGCTTGTCTGAAACTCGTACCTGTCTCGCTTCCTTTGATTGTGGCATCTCCGACTACCCACACGACCACTCCTCCGTCTTTGGTTATCCGATATAACTCTTGTGCTATTCCTTCAAAGTCAAAGGTGTAGCCATTGTACGTCCGTAAATTATCATAAGGTGGTGAAGTTACAGTTAAATCAACACACTTATCTTGTAGTTCTCGCATAGTATCAAGGCAATCACCGCAGATTATTTTATTAAGGTATTTCTCTATCTTCTTTCCTGTAGGCATAAAACTCCTTAAATTGACTTAATACAATCCTCTAAAATCTTTTTCCATTCGGTTCTGTTCGGCTTCTTATTCCACCTCGTGTCTCTGCCGATCCATTTATACCAGATACAACCTCGACTGGTCGGCTTATAGTAAAAGTTGGGAGCACTACCATAATCAGCAAACCACTTACCATATTTATCGGTAATTTCCTTTTTCATTTTGTCATAATTTGGATTATCGGCTGGGTCGTTCATCATACACCACAGACACTCATCATCTTTATCACACCAACAAAAAGGTTTCATCATAAAAGTATTATTTTCAAAATCCACTCCATATCCATATTCTCCACCAAGCAATCCTCCTCCTTGCCACTCGCCATTAAACAACTTTTTGGTAGGGTTTCATTTGTCATCTAACCTCTCTTTCTAACTCAGCTAACTGGTTTTTTACCGTCTTGCAAGCAGCTCTGACTCCATTCGCCCAATCAGATGTGTCATTTACCATTTCGTCATTAACATCTTCTATAATCTTAATGAATGAATCCTTCTGGGTGGTGAGGGCATTGGCAACACATTTTTTTATAAACCATCTCATATCGCTAATATGCGGTTTGACTCTTATTTCCTCAACTATTTCGATAAAGTCAGTTTCAAATTCAGCGTCCCAAGGTTCTAGCTTGTTTTCTCCCTAGTTATCTTTCACAATTACCTCCTTGAATTAGGTTTCTCTATCTTCTTTCCTGTAGGCATAGGTTCTCCAATTCTTTTTTAAGGTCGTCAAGGGCTTGATTGTAATATCCATAATACTCTGTTACTATTTCGCCTCCACCCACCCTCTTGCTATCTATAATCTTAATGAATGACTCCTTCTGGGTGGTGAGGGCTTCTTGGATAAAATCCCTTATATCTTTAACTAGACTTCTTTCTATCTTCCCAAGCCATTCTAGCGTGTCTTGATTTG
Source organism: bacterium (assembly GCA_029553845.1). Next base: position 3,878 of record JAKPKF010000427.1, read on the forward strand.
AGGGGTTTTTTGGCAATAAAAACTTACTTTGGTGCTTATGAACATAGTTCAAAAACTTCTCGTCAAACTCTTCTTTCCAGTTATCTTTCACAATTACCTCCTTGAATTAGGTTTCTCTATCTTCTTTCCTGTAGG
>JAKPKF010000428.1 GCA_029553845.1 bacterium
ACGCTATCGTTTTTGTCTTCATCTTCTTTGATCTCGTTATAGTAAGGAATCCAGTTATGGTTGATATAGGAAAAGAAAGAGACATTTTCCTTATCCTTTATTATGAAGTCATCCAGATCGTATTGTCCTTCATCATCGATAACATGAAAAATATATTCCGATGGAAAGAGATCTATTTTGCTACAGTGCTCCAGAAATGGTCGTAGAGCAATAAATGTATTCACGAAGTTTCTTATATCCACAAGCGTATCAAACACATGAATATCAATGTATTCTATGTTGATGCCATTGTAGTTAAGTGTTCTTTTATCGAAGTTGATAATATCGACTAAATTTTCTCTGTTGCTTAGCTTATAAAGCAATACCTTGTATTCATTCTTATCTGTATATTTCCTGCCATTCGGAACAAATATTACCTGTCGATTCCTATCCTGATTCACAGCGTCTTTCGCTGTTGGTATCTTAAACATTGTTCTCTCCTTATCTTTGTTCTTGCAAACTTATTTTTTTAATTGAAAATACTGGCTCTCGATTGACTTTTTTAATTCTTCATCGAACCAGATTGATGAGAATTCGTATTCGAAACTGGGAAGTCCATATTCTCGTATCAGGAACATCGCTTCCTTCTCTCTATTGTCTCTATACTTCGGCAGTATCTCTACAACACTTACTCGCTTTTGATAATAATATACTTTCACGGTTTCTTTTGGAGACGAGTAAGTTTCTTCTTCCTTTCTTCTCTTGGCGATAAGAGTCATTCCGTTCTTCTTCTGCACCGAAGAGATACTACTTCCAAGCTCGCAACTTGGAAGCGTATCTTCTCGGAAATAGAAATATATTGACGGAATAAGAAGTGTAACGCCGATAATAGTGGCAATTACATAATTCTTCTTCACTGTTTCTCCTTCGGGGGGAACACTTTTACTTTTGCATACTTTTCTTCGACATTGTAAAAAATTACTAGACAATCTTCGTCTTCCCTATCTCTTCCTTGGAAAGAACGAAAGTCTTCTTCTTTTCCTTCGACTAACCATTTGGTTATATTGGGAAACTCGGTA
>JAKPKF010000451.1 GCA_029553845.1 bacterium
GCAGGAACAGCAACAACTCATGCAGTAAGAGCTGATAGAACCATCTCCACAACTAATGGTATTACAGGAGGAGGTAACCTAACAGCAAATAGAACCTTAAGTCTTGATTCAACTGTCGTCAGAACAACTGGAGATCAAACACTAGCAGGAACTAAAACATTCTCTTCTCCTGTAGTTGTAGCAACCCCTACAGGAGCTACTCATGCAGCAACTAAAGGATATGTTGATTCAATGTTCTCTGGATCAGGACCATGGACTCTTTCAGGTTCTAATGTATATGTAACAAATACAGCGCACAATGTTGGAATTGGAACAAGTAGTCCATCAACAAAATTACATGTAAATGGAGATTTTTCTTATAGTGGTGTTATGATGACTCAATATACATGGTCTCCAATGTCAATCTCGACAGATTATTATATTTTTAGAACAAATGGATTAACTAACGGATCTCAAGCTTGGGCGGAAGTTACTGTTTATGATAACTATCATCATATTTATAAAAAGTTCGAAGTTTTAGTAAGAAATGAAGGCGGAACCAATATTACAAGCATTCAGCCAATATCAGGTACATCTTCTGATTCTGCTATATATTTGAAATACGGCAACAGTGCTTCGAATCTTGGAGTAACAGAATTTTACTTAAGGTCAGACTCTACGATGTCTTTTGCTCAAGCTGCAACTATAAGCGGGTACAATATTAATTTTTCAACACCTGTAGGAGATTCTTCTCTTGCATCAAACACGCTGGGGAACCATATCAATATAGTTTCTTCTGGCAATGTTGGCATTGGCACCACTTCTCCATCATACAATCTTGACGTCTCAGGAACAGGAAGATTCACAAGTACAGTTGTTTAGGGGCTCCTACAGGATCAAGTCATGCAGCAACTAAAGGATACGTTGATTCCGCAATTGCTAATATTGGAATAGGTGGATATGTTCCAACATCAAGAACTATCTCTACAACTAACGGTATTACAGGAGGAGGTGACCTAACAGCAAACAGAACTCTAAGCCTTGATTCAACTGTTGTTAGAACAACTGGAGATCAAACAATAGGAGGGATTAAGACATTTAGTAGTACAATATCAGGAAGTATTACTGGTAATGCAGGAACAGTTGGAGGACTATCTGTTCACGCAGGAAGAAACAACGAAGCAAATAAGGTGGTTCGTACAGATGGAAGTGGATATATACAAGCAGGATGGATTAATACCACTTCTGGAGATAATGGAACTACTGCTCCAGGTAGAATATATGCTTCTAATGATGCATATATTAGATACTATACTCCAGCGAACTTTGCTACTGTGATGAATGCTTGGCTTGTTAGAACATCAGGAGATCAAACAATAGCAGGAGTTAAAACATTTTCTTCTGTTATTAGGGGTCCCAATGGAACTGCTGCGGCACCTGCATTTACTTTTTCCGCTGATACCAATACGGGAATATATAGTGGGGGAACTGATATCTTGCGTTTCTCAACTGCTGGAGCAGATCGATTAACAATTCTTGCTAATGGTAACGTGGGAATAGGAACAACCAGCCCAACACAAAAATTAGAAGTTAACGGAGATGTTATAGCAAATGCTTACTACTATTTATCAGATATTAGAAAAAAGGAGAATGTTACTAATATAGAGAATAGCTTGAGTAAGATATTACAATTACAAGGAATATCATATAATCTTAAAGATGAAGAAGATAAAAGAATGGGATTCTCTGCTCAAGATCTTCAAAAGGTATATCCTGAATTAGTTAAAGAGGGCAGTGATGGATATTTGTCTATCGATGGAACAGGATTAATCGCACCATTAGTAGAGGCAATCAAAGAACA
>JAKPKF010000463.1 GCA_029553845.1 bacterium
ATAGAATCACAATGGATTGGCCCAAAGATGTTTACAAATGTCCCTGCTGGGACAACTTCTGTTAGAATAGAAAGTATAAACTATAACGGTACACCAGGTTTATGTGGTTCAACTGATATTCCAGTAACTCTTTTAGATGCCACTACAACTACCACAACTACAGGTGGAGCAACACCCCCCACTACAAGCACTACAACAACTAGTTCAACAAGTAGCACTACTACAACCACTACAACAAGTGGGACTGTTCCTCCTACTAGCACTACAACAAGTTCTACAAGTACTTCTACCTCTACAAGTTCTACAACAAGTACAACTACAACTAGTACAAGTAGTAGTACCACAACAACAAGTAGTTCAACAACAACATCTACCACTTTGGAACCGACTACCACAACAACTACTACAACAAGTGGACCTGTTCCTCCAACTAGCACTAGTACAACAACAAGTTCTACAAGTACTTCTACCTCTACAAGTTCTACAACAAGTACAACTACAACTAGTACAAGTAGTAGTACTACAACTACTAGTACTACAACTGAAGTAGGTACACTTGCAGAAATTTATGTACAAAATCAATCAAGTTCATTAACAATTGGAGGTGATTTAGCTGGAGTAAGAGTTAATGAGATTCCTGGATATGGTGATCCTATTACAGTTTCTGGAAGTCCTTGGCCTTTAGGTGAATATGATGAAGTAACAGGTACTACTGATAAGCTCGGTGTAGGTATGTGGGTGTATGTAAATGTTAACGGAACATCAACTCCAGCTTGTGTACACATACAGGATAGTGCAGGATATCATCAATGGCAAGAATTTGGAGGAATCAGTGCTGATTTTACTTTTAGTGGTGTAACAATTAATAGTTCTGTTAGAGTAGAGATTTGGGTGACTGATCAGGTATGCCCCACTACTACAACTAGTTCAACAAGTACTTCTACCTCTACAAGTTCTACAACAAGTACAACTACAACACTTGAAATGGTAGAAGTTGTCATTGATAATCAATCTGAAGGAGTAACTGTTGGAGTTGATGAAATGGGAGTTAGAATTGGTGGTGCAGGTCAGGATTGGATAACATTAGATGGTTCATATGAATGGCCTCTCTTACCAACAGATACTTATACTGGTTGGTCTTATATTATAGGAACAGATACTGTTGAGGTAACTCTTACAGGAGAAAGTTATCCAAATAGGATAGAAGTTACGGATAGTAATGGAGATAAACAATGTAAGGATTATATAGGGGATGGAACATATACATTTACAGGAGTAGTTAGAGATTCAAGTACGGCTATTCTTATTGAACTATCTCATTTATCATGCCCCACTACTACCACAACTACTACTGTACCATGATAGAATTGATAAAGAGAATAATCAAATGGATAAGGAGTTGGTTTAAAAAGCCAACTCCTCCATGCTCTCTTAAAGGAGAGATAAAGATCGTAAGCTAAAAGCTCTGTGTTTGTTGGTTTGGCGGGGCTCTCCCGAAGGGTCTTGTATCCTTCGGGAGTTTTAGTATAACCAATTGATTTTTCAAAATATATGCATATCTTTACAATAATATAAGTTTAATATGTCTACAGGCAGGAAATTAGTAAGCGATGTGCGTGGGATGCATAAATTGTTGTCTACTGACAGTTTAATAACAGACCGTGTTATATTCTCTGAATTGAAGAATAATGCCCTTCTTCTCATTAAGAGAGAAACCAACCTTCGCAGACTCTGGGCCACTGACACCATATTCACGACAATACCTTGCCTTGAGATGAAGTCTGTACCTGTATCAGAGTGCTGTGACTATGTAGATCCTTGTAATGTTGCAAGAAGCTGCCACAAAATCCCGGGAATAGCTGAAGGCATCTATCAGTATGTTATACAGGGAGTGTACTCAGTGAACGCTATGGGAGGAAAAGGTAAGAAGCTGAAGGAGGTAACAGCAAACAGGTATGCTAATCTTTTGAAGCTTCCTTTCGTAAAGAAGGAGGAGTATTATTGGATAAGCAATGATTACCTGTATGTGAGCAACCCTATGGTGAGGGCTGTCAGGTTAGTTGCATATTTTGAAGAGGATGTTCCTGTTGATATCCTCTATCCTGAATGTGACTGTGGATCTAACGTTTCTCTTGATGAATTGTGTAAGAACCCCCTTGATAAGGAGTTTGCTTGCCCTGGATATCTGGAGAAACAAGTGCTTGAACTTACTTCGCAGAAACTGTTGTCAACATATTTTAGGATCAGTACCGACGTTTCTAATGAAGGACTTGATCAACAGGCACCAAATGTATCAAATACAACTAAATAATGAGAACGAAGGTAGATTGGAGATCTGCTTCAAAGGCAACTTATTCAGATTTCTGTGATAAGCATCCTAATATCCATCTTTCTTTTGACCAATGGAAATCCATCATATATGGATTTAATGAAAGTTTCAGGGATCATATTCTTGAAACAGGAGATAAAATAAAATTTCCTTTTGGGTTTGGTGAGTTTTCCATTAATAAAAAGAAGAAGAAA
>JAKPKF010000474.1 GCA_029553845.1 bacterium
TGTACTCAATCAGATACCAGTTAATGAACTCTTAATGAACAGTTAATGAACTACAACTAATTATACTACCTATGTATTTATATTATAGCATATATGGTGTATGTCTACCCACCCTACCCTTTTTAGTTCCTACCCTACTCCGAGAGGGAGATATACCCTAATTTCTTAAAAGACCGTTGTAAAGGGATTTCCTATATACCGCAACCCCTACCCCACCGCTACCCTACTGAGTGATTAAAAAATGTGAACGGGATACTATTTGAGGAACTTCTCAAGGATTAGTGCAATAATTGCTCCGATATTAGTTACTCCAAAGAATATGCTCCATTTCTTTATAGTTCCTATGGTTTGAATACCGCTTATTCCGTCTTGTAATCTCTCAAGGTCGCTTCTTCCATCGCTTCCCTTTTTTTCGGATAATCCTTCGTACCATTCTATTGCTTTTATTCCTCTATCTGCCAATCCTATGATTTTGTTTTTTTCTATGTATTCGCTATGACTTTGGACTATGGAAACTAACCCCCCTCGTTGGTAATCATTACCAAGTAGAGCCTGTTTAATATCTTTTACATTGGTTGCTAATTCCTCAAAGCAATTTTTTATTTCCATCTGGATTATCCTTCTAATCTCTTTCTCGGTTAGTGGTTCTTTTGGCATGGCAGTTTGTTACTAGATTTAATATTGCTGTAGTCCCGCTCTTGCCCTAAGAAGAGGGATAAGTGTCATAATTTTTTGTTTTGCAATCTCTGGCTCGTCTGTAGGCTTTGGTAAGTTAAGATTCTTTAACTCAGCTTCGCTCTGTCCTGAACCTATTAAAGCCTTTCTAAGGAAGGCTGTCGCTGTATCTAGGGCTGCTCTATACTCAGAGCTAGCACTTGTTGACCCAAAGAACCCAGCAAGGTTCCCACCTAGGGTTGCCAGTTTCCCTGCACCTCCTGCCTGTTCAAGAACACCATAAGCCTGTTCTATTGCTTCTGCTGCTAATTGGTAATCTCTTTGTGATTCTGTCATTTTACCAGTTGCACCACCCTGATCCAT
>JAKPKF010000002.1 GCA_029553845.1 bacterium
AATGTTCATCCTGTGCAGAAGGTTATTGTAATTGGTAAGAATAATGTTACTGGAGAGGCAAGTGTAGGAAATAATCCTACTATTGTTATTACAGATGATTCGTGTGTGGATGTAGCAGCATGTGAGAAACGTGCAAAGGATGAATTGAGTAAACAGAATAAGTTTGCATCTCTTACCCTAAATGTCAATCCTGATTTGTTCTACTCGAAAGTTATTGAACTTGGTTGTTTTGTTACCATAAGTGAACCTGCATTTGTGTCTGGAACTTATGAGATTATTGAAATGGAAATTACTAATGATAAATGTAGCATCACACTTGATAGACCAAAGAAACGATTAGAGACTATACTTGATGATTTGAAGCGCCGTATGAATTTAATTGAGAGGTGGAGATAAATGTATATTGGAGATATTTATATTCCGTATGTATCGGAATTTTCAGCGAATAAAACCACCAAAGAGAGTAAAGAAACTAACTTTATCTCCGGCGATGCTGATCTTGATGAGACTGCACCTAAACTGAAAGAACTTACTATAGCGGGAGTTGCAGCAGCGTATGGTAGTAAAACTTCTGATGATTATGCTGATGATCTTGAGGCAGCGTTGATACGTAATTCTGCCTACAATATTGTCGAGTATAATAATAAGAAGGGTTACTTTGTCCTCAATGATGTTGATATTCCTGATACGGTAGAGAATCAGAATGCACGTGAATTTAGTGGAACAGGCAAGTTTCTTCCTTCTGCCCGCTATGAATGTGCTTACCGTGTAGAAACAGATTATATTGAGAGTGATCTTGCAATTCAGTTTCCTCCTATCATCGCTCTTCCTACAGGTGCAACCAATGTCAGAATCAAATCGCCCTGGGAAATAATGTTTATTGATGAATGGTATGGAACTGTAGGTAGTGATGGTAAATTATCCATCTTTAAACCGTTCCCTATCTTTGATTCAGATAACTATGTATCTGCATCATCCACGGGCGATAAAACGTATATGGAGTCTGCTTATGGTTGTTTTGTAACAGTGCTCAATGCACAGGATGAGAAAACTGAATGGACTACTACGGTAGGAACAGATTTACCAAAAGGACGTTATAAGGTTGTATTCCGTTTACAGGACTTGGATGTTACAGATGATATTATTGTAACAGTAACGGGTAGCACAAGCGGAGAATTAATCAATGAAACTTTTACTTCTGGTGATACTTATTGGGTTACAATTGAAACATCAGAATTTGAAGTAATCACGCATGAAACATTAACTGTGGTCATTAAAAAGGCAACTGAAACTGTAAATACCATTGAAGTTAATTATGGATTTATTCTTCCTACGTATACTGCAAAAGTAGTATTTGAGAATGATACTGAAGTAGATTGTGGTAATGTCAAGGTGTTTGATTCCAATGGTTCTACAAATGAATCTGAATGGAAACAAGTGTTTAATTACAACCATGACTTCTCTACGGGAATAGTTATTCAAAACTCATTCTTCCGTTGGCATGTGGATACAAATGAGATTTGGAATAATACAGGCGAGTTAACTAATCTCATCAATAATCAGGTAGGACAATTATATCCACGTGCATTTAAGAACAATGATGTCAGTTACATTGTGAAGGAGATTCGTCCTGATCTGGTTGAGATTGAGTTTTCCCTGTTTGATGGTGAATCTGATGCAAGTGCAGAAGATTGTAGGGAGATAGTTCTTGTCCGGTTTACACCTCTCTATGTTACGTTTGAATTAATCCGAAATGGAACATTTAAATGGGATTGGCATGTTGATTTCAGCACTATGCCCTCCTGGAAAGCGATTAGCGCACCATCTGATTTAATGGTAACATCTTCATTGTCAGACACAGAACATACAAGTGAGAATGGTATTTTTACTATTATATTTGATGAGTGCATTGCAGGTATTTGTAAGTCCAAGAATAGTAGTGCATTGGTGCTTGGTGAAGGTGGGTTATATGTAAATAATACTGCTGAATCAGGTAATTTCATGTTTACATTATTCATGATTTCTGGTTCATTGGGTTCTGAATATATATTCCAGAATACAACTGATGTAACATTTTCCAATGTGCAATCAAATAGAATTTTTGATGATTATTCTGTTGATTCATCTGCCGAATATGATGTAGAAAATGGAAGTTCATTTACAGAAACATATGGTTACACATATGGTGTTGGTGTTTGGATAACGAGTGGTAGTGATGCATTGATTACCAAGAAATTAAAGAATTTAAAATTAGGAACGGGTAATTATAAAATAAGAGTAGAAATACTTAATGCTAAATCAATATCACGTGAAGCAGGTATAATTATTGCAGGTGATCCTACTTATGATAATACCTATTACGTTTGTTGTTTAGAATTAGATGCAACACAATCAAGTGGTGGTAATCTTTCTAAAGTTAAATTACTTAAGTTTAAACAGAATCAAAATAGTGAAGGTTCTTATGGAACTGATGGTTATGGTGATTATGGCTATGGTGCAGATGGTAGTGAAATAATTGCAGCATATGAAACTGTTACAGCAACAGTAGCAACAATGTATTATCTTGAATGTGAATATAACAATGAAAATCGTTCATTTGATATTTACTTTTATCCAGGCTACGATGCAAAACCATCTACACCTACAATAACCTATGATGGTGATGAAACATTTGAATATGGTAATGCAGGTTTATTTATTCGTTCAAGTGAAGCAGGTTCAGGTAATATTAATGTTTTAATATATGACATCGAAGTAACTGATTCAATGGTGTATGAGAACACGGGTTATCCATTTACTGTAATTACAGGGACATCGCATGGTGGTTCAAATGGTTCACAAAAAATAACTATGTTTGATGGTATTATTGGAGAAGATATAGATGTTGGACGTTATAATTTAATTGTACAAACAATTTCTACAAGTGAAGCAAGCGAAATTACATTTTCATTTATAAATGATACAAAATCTACAACATTAGCCATTGATACAGTTGAATCAAGTGAAGTTATTGGTGGTGATGCAGTATTAACAACA
>JAKPKF010000009.1 GCA_029553845.1 bacterium
TTAACAAACATATTGTGGAGGCGATTTATCTCTCTCATTACCCCTGTGATTGAGAGTCTGTCATCTTTACTTGAACAAGAGATACAATACTTGGCGGAGCTGGTTCGTATATCTTCTATTTGCCCACCACAGCGTTTACAGGTTCGTTTCTCTTTCATTATCCTCCTTTTAACATACTTAGTAGAGTTAAATTAGTTAATCTTCTCTTCCCTCGGCTTATTCATTTCTTTCATTGTTGCTCCTTAAAAATAATTAATGCTATCCCAATTATGAATGGGTCTTTATGCCCTTCAAATGTAACTCTTCTTTGAACAAATCTTATTTCGTCAGCTTTCAATGCAAACTCGTGCCACCACTTAGTTTCTGTTTTGCTTGGAAGTAAAACCACCACCGTGCATCCTTTTTCGCTTTCTTCTTTGGCTTTTTTTAACCACTTATAAGCATCTCTGAATGGGGGATTTACGAAAACAGATTTATATTTAGACCAATCTTCTTGTAGTCCGTCTTGTTCTGGATATTTGAAAAAATGAGGCGTTCCTAGATTGTTTGGCTTTGATGTTGAGGTGCAGGGGTCAAGTTGAAAATTAAACTCATTATTAAGTTCATCAAATAACTCTTTGGGCGTTCTTCTGTCTTGGTTACCGTTATGACTAAGCAATTTCGCTAATACACTACTCATTCTGTCCTCTTTTCTTCCCTCGGCTTATTCATAATTCCTCTGCTTTTTCAAGAAGCTCATCAGCTTTTGATTTAAGTTCCTCTGCTTTATCAATCAACTCTTGCTTCTTCTCAGAGTTATCGTTCTTGAAGGTTATTTCACCGTCTAAACAAAAGTGTTTTGATACTTCTCGTTCTGCCTTAATAGATAGGCATTTAATATTCTGATAAGCGAAGCAGACAGCATAGTATAAAATGTCCCAAGCGTTGATGTCCCAAGCGGTGATGTCCCAAGCGTTGATGTCCCAAGCGTCGATGTCCCAAGCGGTGATGTCCCCAGCGTTGATGTCCCAAGCGTTGATGTCCCAAGCGTTGATGTCCCAAGCGGTGATGTTCCCAGCGGTGATGTTCCTAGCGGTGATGTCACTAGCGGTGATGTTCCTAGCGGTGATGTTCCTAGCGTTGATTGACGCTTCGATGTTTATCGAACACTCAAACCTGACATCTCCATCAATGGCTAAAACACCATTTTTGATGTCTTTCTCTACCTGTGCTTGTGTTTTGTAAACTTTCATTATCCTCCTTTTAACATACTTAGTAGAGTTAAATTAGTTAATCTTCTCTTCCCTCGGCTTATTCATA
>JAKPKF010000130.1 GCA_029553845.1 bacterium
TAATAGGGCTAGAGAGAGGAATGACAACTTTTAAGAAAAACCAGAAATCTCCAGCGCCTTCTATTCGCGCCACTTCTCTTAATTCTTCAGGGATATTTTGCTTTATATAGGTTCTTGTAACTATTAGATTCCAGATTCCCAGAGCATTAGGTATTATCAAAGCCCATCTTGTATCTATAAGCCCTAGCTTCTGAACTACTAGATAGGTCGGCACTAAGCCGCCTGAAAAGAGCATGGTAAATAGAAAAAGAGAGGTAAAAATGCGATTCCCCGGTAATTCTTTGCGAGTCAAAGGGTACGCTGCACATAAGGTGAGGGCAACGCTAAAAAAAGACCCAACCAAAACATAGAATGTGGAGTTCAGATATCCCGTAAATACTTGCTTATTTGCAAAAACAGCCTTATAAGATGTCAATGTTGGCTCTACAGGGAATACCCATACTTTGCCAGCCATTACTGCATCGGTACTAGAAAAAGAAGCACTCAAAACAAAAAGCAGAGGATAAGCAACAAGTATTACGGCGATACTGAGAATTAGCCCATTTATAAGTGAGAATATGCGATCGGCTTTCGCATTATTATATTTGACATTTTTCTGCTTATTTCTTTTTAGAATATCTACCATAATCCTTCTTCTCCTAATTTTTTCGCAACGGTATTTACCGTAAGAAGCAAGACTAGATTTATGATCGAATTGATGAAGCCGATAGCCGTAGAATAGCTATAGTCGAAATTGATTAGGCCTACTCGATAAATGTAGGTGGACATTACTTCAGAAGCTTCAATATTGAGAGGATTTTGCATGAGATAGACTTTTTCGAAGCCTATGCTCATCACATATCCCATATTTAGTATCAACATAATTATTATGGTTGGTTTTATTTGAGGAAGATCGATATACCATATACGCTGAAATTTATTGCATCCATCCACAATTGCAGCCTCGTGTAGCTCCGGATTTACGGCGCTCAAGGCTGCAAGATAAATAATGGCATTGTAGCCATTAGATTGCCAAACTCCAGACCATACATATATATGGGAAAAATATTGAGGCAATGCCATAAAATTTTTCGATTTTCCACCAAAGAGCATGATTATTCTATTTATAATGCCGATTCTTGGATCGAGTATTTGAAATATTATCGATACCATTACCACTGTAGAGATGAAATATGGAGCATATGTCACAGTCTGTATAAATTTTTTGGATTTCTCATTTAGTACTTCATTTAGGCATAGCGCAAGAATTATAGCAAATGGAAAAGAGGCGGCTATGCTATATAGGCTTAGAGTAACTGTATTGCGTATAACCATCCAAGAAGAAGGAGACGTAAAAAATCGCTTGAAATGTGTAAGACCAACCCAGGGGCTACCCCAAATACCTTGCGAGCTGCGAAAATTCTTAAATGCCAGCTGAAGCCCATACATTGGTACATATCGAAATATTATGAGCCATAAGAAAGGTGCAAGCAAAATTACATAGAGCTGCCAGCTTTGCACTATTCGCAGTTTTATCTTGGATTTCTTGGCTGCCATGCTACCATGATTCGAGCCATTTTTTAGAATCGTCAAGGAACAGTTTTCTGCCTTAGGTACAATTTTTGGAATAGGATGTCTTTGCATTGTCAGAATAGAAATCCTAATTTACAATCTAATTTACTATCTATTTATTATGACTAGACACATACTAGGACAATTTTTGGATAGCCTGCGCGACAGGCGTTCTAAGGCTTATATAAGGACACAATTCGTAATTCTGTATGGTACACTTTTTGCTTTTCTGATTGCCATTATAGCGGGTATGTCTTACAAAATGATTGGAACAATGGAGGTTGAGACTGCAGAAAAAGGGAAAATCCTTGTTGAGCAGACAAGAGATTTGATAGACGTGCATCTAACTCAGATAGATCGAATGTTGACACGCTTCGAAAGGAGCCCTGTCTTTCGAGCGTTCTTGATTATGCCTTCTTATAGGAAAAGTTCGCCTGAGCTTTCCATAGTTATCGATGCATTTAATGAACTTAAAGAATACCGACTTCAAAATGATTTTATTCGATCGGTTTATCTCTTTTCTTCAAAAAATGGCATAGTGATTTCATCAGAAAGCATTTATCTAGATTTTCCAGCAGAATATCAATTTACTCTAGACTATGGTCATTACAGATATCCGGAATTTGAAGAAAGATTTCTCAAGGAAGGAGCAAGAATGAAATTTGCTCCAGCAGATACCATTATAGCTGATCAAGATAAGATATCTGCGGTGCTCTGCATAAATAGCTTGCCTATTGGCTCGAAAGACGCTGATTTTGGTTTTGTTCTTGCGGCTTTGGATGGAGATCGACTCAATGAGCTTCTAGCTGGACTATATGGAGCGGAATATGGTGGCGCATTCATTCTCGATCATGATCACGATATTCTTTCTGCGGTAGGTTCTGCAAAAGCGCGCGAAGCCGCACTTAAGATGGAATTGCTGGATCACGATGCTCAACAAAAAATACAACTAGGTGCCGAAGAATGGCTAGTTTCTATTGCTCACTCGAAGAAATTCGGATTCTCGCTTATTTCAGCGACACCGCGCAGCGTCTATGCCGCAAGACTACGTACCTTAGTCCATTTTTCCATCGCTATAGGCGTATTCTTTTCTATAATAGGTGCACTATTTGTATTCTTTTTCGTATTACGAACTACTAAACCTCTTCTCGATATAGCGGACTATGCAGGATTATCAAGGCAAAATGACAACTCAACCAACTTGATACCCGATACAAAATGTCAAGATGATATTGTCCAAAAAGACTTCTTAGGGAGAATAAAAGAAGGTATTTCTCGTCTCTCCAATGAAAAAGAACACCTTCAGGATCTCCTCGAAAGAAGGAAACCTCTACTTAGACAGAGCATTGTGCGTGATCTTTTAGAAGAAAACTATTCCGATCCCCAAGAAGTAGCCGATCTATTAGCGGATTCAGGAATAAAAATTAGAGGCGATGAAGGATTTGCAGTAAGCATAGCAAGTATTAGCTCCTCTTTACATGAAGAGTTTTTACAGAATCCATATTCAGCCACAAGATTTGCATTGCTCAATATTGAAGAAGCCATTGAACTAAAATGGGATAATCGCGCATTCTCATGTTCTATTGGGCCAAAGAGCATTGCAATATTATTTTTATTGGAATCACAAGATTATGATAGTTTCTTGAGAGATCTTGAATCATTTCATTACGATTTAAAAGAAATATACCATATAGATATCATGCTTTCCTGCGGAAATTATGCATCGACTTTGAGTGAGGTACCGCCCTCATATAGAACCGCAAAAAGACTCCTAGATTATGTAGAGGATCATCCGGCCGGAAAGCATATGTTTGTGAATAGCCAATGTATTCCTGTCCTCCCCGCTCCTCAAATATATTCAATCGAGATCGAATCGCGAATAATAGCGGCAGTGAGGACAGGGAATATTCAAATTCTCGATAAAACAATCCAAGAACTCTTAAAGAATGCAAAAAAGGCAGACTTAGCTAAAGGGTACAATAGGCCTCTTGCCTATCATACGCTAATACATGGCCTAGAACTTACGCTACAACGACTTGAGCACATGGAGATAATCATCAATGAGCCAAATTATCAAGAAATGGATGATGAGCAAAGATTGAATTTCTTATTAGATAAGATAAAAGATATAGCAATAAAGAAAAAAGCAGCTAATTCATCTGATGAGATAGATCTTAGTGAACGCCTGGAA
>JAKPKF010000044.1 GCA_029553845.1 bacterium
CACATATCACAAAAAGCATCAACAAGTGCTAACTCGAGAATTGTTCTGTCCATTTTACTAATAATATCAATCCTCATAATCTTTCTTTCCTCCATATTTTTTCTATACTGATTTATTTCTTTGTAATAATTTTCTTAATCCCAATGCACCAACAGCACCAGCAACCAGTCCACCCGCAACTGGATTTTCTCCAGCAAATTCCATTGCTTTCTTAGCTCCACTTCCGAGGGCTTCGCCGGTGGCTTGAGCTCCTTTTTTGAGTGCAATTCCTGCAGCGTCAGTTCCAGAAATATCTTTCTGTGTTTGTGATGCTTCCTTAGTAGCTTCTGTTGCTGCCTTTTTAGCTGCATCTGCAGCCGGAGCTGCAGCCGGAGCATCTACTGCTGCCTTTTTAGCTACATCTGCTACTGGGACAGGTTGTTCAGCAACTTTTGTGACAGCAGGTGCTGTCTTCGCGGGTACACCAGCAGTCATATACTGTTTATGCAACTGATTAATTCTAGCTTGATCTGTTGGATTAGCCGGTACAACTTGTCTGTCACCAGCGACTTGAGGCATTCTTCCTTCTTCCTTTCGAAATTGATTGAAAGATTTATTCATTGCTGCTTGATATGGTTGACTAACATTTAAACGTCTTGCAGTTGTAGCCACTTGAGGACTCACTACCACAGGAGCGGTAACAGGTGCAGCAATCTGTTGAGGTGCAGCGGCAGCAGCTTTTACAACAGGTGCAGCAACAACCTGAGTAGTAGTTGCAGCAGCTGGAGCAATTGCACCATGTTGTACTGCTGGTACAGCAATCTGTTGAGGTGCAGCGGCAGGTACAACAACTCCTGGAGCAACATGAACTCCTTGACCAGCTTGCGCCGTCTGTGGAGAATTCAATATCATTTGTTGCATTTCTGCTTGAGTTAAAACTCTTTCAAATAAAACTTTAGTTATTGCAATCATATATTCTACCCTCTATTTAAAAATCTTCTCCTGGTTCAAATAGTGTTTCAAATTTATAACCTTCTGATATGTAAGCTACCCTATCTTCAGTTTCAGTATTAACTCTGAAATAATAACAAAGACCACTGTTTAAACCAGTTAAAAGTATTCTATGATCATATGTATAATTTGCATTAAGCTCGGATAAATGATTATATTCTACTGTCTCTTCACCGTATTCAATTTGTGATGTAGTTTTAACATCTGATAACCACGTAATCTCTGCCGATGAAGTTGTAATATTTATAACCCTGACCAAACCAATATGAGGTTGGATACCACCCAATTGTTTTGGAAATTTTACATTCTTTAAATAAAATTGAATTAACAATGGACTAGTTAGCGTAGGTCGAAGACCTGAAAATTGCCCATTATCAAAATTAAATATTATTGAGTTGTTTGGAATATTTAATATATAATCTGTATAGTCCTTATAAATTGTTCTTTCTTTGACCAGATTATATGAATAATCCTCTGACATTAAAAAATCAGCAGGATCAAATTTAATTTCAACTCCATGAATCATTTTAGTTAAAGAGGTTGTAATATTACCGGCAAGATCTCTTGAAACTACTAAATTTCTGTTCTCATCAACATGTATAGTAATAGCAGTAGTCGATGGTGGATAAGGATCATCATCTGTTGGCACCCAATCTGGGATTGGAAGCGAATTCATATTAACCTTATACTGGGTTGATGTATCTGAACCTAATGCAATATAGAGATAATCGTTAGCACCTTTAGTAACTGCAATCGTTTGTCCACCAGTTGATGTTTTTGAAATCTCGTCAGTATTTATTACCACTTGATCTAATGTTGTTGATGATTCTTCAGAGTTGTCTTCTGCAAGAAGATATGTTCTTCTAACAAATCCTTTTTCTAGTGTAGCAACATCTGCGCTCAAATAATTAATAGAAACACTTGATGGATAATCATTAATTGGTTCAAATGCTGTAGAAGGATTAATTAACATATCAATTCTTTCGATTGTTCCAGGTTGTTGTTCATTATACATCGATATTGGCCGTTGAACCATATACGTAATATCTACAACTACCTGAAATGATCTTTGAACAGAATCAGGAATTGCAGTTGAAATTGAATCAAGCCGAATAAACGGTCGATAACTTAATGAAAAACAATAATCAATTTCTCCAGTTCTCTTATTCAATTTAACATAAAGATTGCTTATCTGTTGGGTTGCCGGATTAAAATGATTATCACCAAGATAAGTTGGTGAAACCTCTAAATAGGAAGTGAAATCTAGAAATTGAATAAACTTATTTATAGGTAACCATTTTCTAACTATTGCGGCAATCTCTTTGGCTTGAAATTGTGATTCACAGTTAATAGTACATGTTATTGGAACATTCACCATTTCCTCTTGAACACACAATACTTCTTCAGTTATAGGATTATAGAGAACTGGTGTTTGATCAATATTGAAACTAGTTAAATTTTGTGTCACTGTTGGTTTTTGTCCAAAAGTCGGCACATCATCATTTAACATCACCATTATATTTGGAAATTCAAAATTCGGTTTGTAATCTATGGGTAATTGAATTGCTCTATTACCCATATTAAATTCATATCTTTTAACATAGTTTCTATTTTGAAAAATATGTTGATCAAACAATACTCGAACTGAAAGTAATAGATCACCATAAAAGTTGTGGATGTACACCGTTCTAGTTCTCCTATTTTAAAACATTTTTAATCCATTTTGCTTGCTCATCTGGTTCTTTCAATGAAAGAGACTGTGCTTGAGCAAGTAATTTTTTATTTCTTTCACTAGGATCTATAACTCCAAATGGAGCAATTGGCAAATTTGATGGTCCAACATTTGCCGCTTCCAAAAAATATTTACTAATAGATATCATAATTTATACCTAACTTAAAGTGCGCAAGTTGAGTAACTAATTGTAATGTCCTCTGTTTCTGGGTTTGAAATCCAGAAAGAGGTCTTGCTTCCTTTATATGAAAAGTGTGTAACATTAGTAATTTCTGGATTTGTACTCCCACCAATTTTAAGAGTTAGTCCTGTAGCACAATTCATAACAAAAATATTAACATCATCCGCGACTTTAAGATCAACTGTTGCCGCTGGAATTAGTAACTTTCCATGCTCATACGCCGCGGGAGTATCGATAATCGTTACATCCATCAGTCTATATGTTTCGGGAGGTGTTTGCTGAATGAAAGTAACAGCTTCTTGTATTTTATATTGGTCTGCCATGTTAAGCTCTCCTATTTAAAATGTTCCCTTTAATTAATAGTTACCAAAATTAGACATTTGCAAAATAGTAAAGGGTTCTAATTTTTTCATTGATCCGGCAAGACCTTAACTAGATCTTGCCGGATCTAAATATTATGTTAATTCAACTTTTACTTGATCTCCAATTCCTCTTCTGAAAATTAAATAAACTCTATTAGCATTATCAGAATCGATCCAAAAAGCAGCTTTATTATTAGTATCGAGAGTTGGTTCAGCAGCTTGAGTATATGTCTTAATCATAACATCATCAGTGCCATCATTTGATGTGAAATAATGCCACACAGCACCATCATTCGTATACTCCCAAAGATTAGATGTTTCATTCCAACGAATAGCAACATTAACCTCTGCACCTCTTTCGACTTCAAGAGTGATATCAGCACCTGGAACACCAGTATAATCTTGATTTAATTTAAATGTTTCTGCAGATGTTCCTCCTACATCAGCTTTTAAAGCCAATCCATCTGTCAATGCAGTAGCAGTAGCAGTAGCAGCTAACGCGG
>JAKPKF010000079.1 GCA_029553845.1 bacterium
AACCACAAGTTAATTAACTGGCTATTATGGTACAATACCGAAAGACCTCACCATTCTTTAAAAATGATATCACCCATGAAATTCATTATCAATAATACTTTTTTAACACCTCAAAAGTCCAGAATGATATGGACGCATACACTTGCTTGGCAAATAGAATTAAATATGGTATATCGATAATGGTTGGAAGATTAGAGATAATTCTAAGCTCCAATTCAGGTAAAATGATAGTTCTTTAAAAATTAAAAAAAGGAGGTGATGAAAATGGAAGAGAGAATGAAAATGAAGCCGAACATTGTTGTCATAGTTCCAGCTCACAACGAAGAGAGTATTATAGAAGAGACAATTTATGATCTTCTAAAACAAACTCTACCAGTTAACATTATTGTAGTAGCAGACAACTGCACAGATCAAACAGTGCCATTAGTTGAAAAGATGCAAGAAAGTTATCCTACTGTTAATTTAATGGAAACCATTAATAATATACACCGAAAGGCAGGAGCGATTAATCAAGTTCTTAGAACTTTAGTTGGTAAAGAGATTGATGCAGTATTATTAATGGATGCGGATACAAGAATAGATTCTGAAGCAGTTAAAGAAGGATGGAAAACATTATCTTCAAATCCTCAATTAGCAGCAGTCTGTTCAATAGCAGGGACGTTAGAATATCAGGGTTATAATCCTTGGAAGTGGTTATTATATACACTTCAAAAATTAGAATATGCAATGTTTGATTCTCAGCGGGTGGAAACTCTTGATAGGATTAAGGTTGTTCACGGAATGGCAGCTCTCCATCGTTGGACAGCGCTTCAACAAGTTGGTTTTTATGACGAGGGAAATCTTGTTGAAGATTACGAGCTTACCATTCGTTATAAAGAGAAAGGATGGAAAGTTACTGTTAATCTTGATATGCGAGCTTGGACCGACGTTCCTTTGTCTCTTAAAGCCCTATGGAAACAGCGTCTTCGCTGGTTGCGAGGTGGTGTAGACAGCCTATGTGAACATGGCTGGAATAAAGCTACTCGAGGAGATATTCTAAACCACTTTTTGTTTGTTTTTCTGACTGTGATTCAAACCTATCTTTTAATTTTAATATTCATAATGTTAAGTAAAAATATACCCTGGGAAATAAGTCCTTGGTTGATAGGTGTCATTTCTTTAGGATATCTTGATAGACTTTATAGATTGAAATATGTTAAAAATTTAAAAGGAGGTGATCTCATAGTTAGGATATCTCTGATTCCAGAGATATTATATGGTTGGTTCCAGGCAGTGGTAATGCTATATGCATACTATCTCAGCTTTGCTAAGATAAATCAAAACTGGTAAAAGAAGGAGGTGAAAAAATGTATTGTCCATCTATTTTACCTCCAGCTGGAGGAGGGTTAGTTGTAGGAATTACAGGGCTGATTGCGGGTTATGTCTTGAATAATTGGCTTATTATAGGCATTTCATTGCTTATAATGTTTATTATTCTTTTCTGTTTTATCCGTCTTCAGCTCGGTGAAAGGAAAATTAGAAAAAAGAAAAATTAACAACTAAACAGTTGAGGTAAATAAAGATCACGATTCGTGCTTTCACGAAGCTTACTATTCTCAAGGTAAGTACCAAAAGGTTAAAGTGATCTTTTTCTTTTGGAAAATATGTGTTTGCACATTACCTATTTTTATTGACAATATTTCCTCGTTATTATATGTTTATCGTAGGATAGTCGTGGTTCTTTGAGAATTCGGCTGTTCCTTGGAGGGGAAAATGAAAAGAATTACGCTTGCCATTTTAATGGCAATGGCCTGCATTCTAATTGCAGGATATAGTATGGCAAAAGCAGAAGTAGAAGCAGAAGAAGAAACAATACTTGGCATTGACAGTCCATATACTGTTGATCACAAGGTATTAATGTCTAGTCTGTATAATTTTTTACCTGCATTAGAACTTACCATAACCGGTCCACCAGACGACCTACTTGTCATTGTAAATAATGGTGAAAAAGATATTAAAGCATTTATTTCTAGAGAACAAATTGTATCCGGAGAGAGCAAGGTAAGGTTTGGTTTTGGCAGCAGTATGCCTGCTAAATCTTATCAAGTAACCATTAAAAAAAGTGACCCTAGCAAGAGGGAAGGTAGGACAGTTTACAAAGGAAGAATTGATTTTCAGGGTGGATCAGTAGAGATTATGGAAGTTTCTATAATAGGCGAATGGCCGATGATAAATGCATATGTTTGTTTCCATAATTCCGGGGACTTACCAGTTATGATAGACTATTTCGTAATCCATAGCGACAAAGGTGAAAAGAAACAGCCTATTCCAATAATTATTGCCCCTGGAGAATACAAAGATGCAATTATATTATATGAACAAGAAAGAGGCAGAGATATAAGAATCTATGCCTATAGCGATGGCAAAGTTGTTGCAGAGTTTGAGGGTAAAGTAGAATAAACCCTCCCCCTAGTTTTTTAACTAGGTTTTTTTATAGGAAAAGTAAGAAGCAAATTGAAATTAATGCTGAAATACTTAGTATTTACATTATTAGTAGCCAAGAGTGATACAAAAAATATAATTAGTTTGATAAGATTAGTTTTTATTAAGATATTTTTGTTGACAATATTTCCTTGTTATTGTATATCATATTGTAGTATAATCATGGTTCTTTAAAAGGCAAAAATAATGGAACGTTGTTTCCTGAAAGATGAGTGGGTGAGAGCTTCGGCTCTTGTCGGTCAAGGTAATGACCCGAAGGCAAATCTAAAAAAGAACTATTAGAGGTGAAAGAAATGATTGAGAAAACAAGACAACGGTTTGTTGAACAGTTGCGAAAGCAAACTAAATTGTGGAAGCAGTTGATTGAAAAAGATACTGATCGCTCTACTCAAAGTTGGTTGTTTGAGAAAACCGCAGAAGTGATATTGATGAGCGATGAGAAAGCTCGGCTTAGCCAAAAGATATACGAGTTACAACTGAACTACAATCAAATAGCTCAGGAAATAATAATGGAAAACCCAGACCTAGCCAAGATACTTCAAGAAATGGAAGCATTAGTGTTTCAAGCAAAATCATTGGATATTCAGATAGATGGAACACTTGAACAGATATACGATGTCATTGGAGCGAAACTTGGAGATTTACGAGAGGAACTTGACTTAGAACTACCAGAAGAAAAAGAAGAAGTGGATGGCTATGGGTGACAGAAATGATGCTTGCTCGGAAAAGACAAGAGGAGGTGAAACCAATTTAATGACCATTTTATAAATGCCAAAATGAGGAGCAATTAATTTACTCCTCTTTTTTTATATTAGGTCT
>JAKPKF010000107.1 GCA_029553845.1 bacterium
AAACCTCCCGTGCTAACGTGATGGAAGCGCTCCGAAACGCGTCCATACCCAGAAGCACAGGAGGAATAATGATCGAGGAAAGTTTAGCACACACCACCTGGGATTGCACATACCACATTGTGTGGATACCCAAGTACCGCCGCAAGGTATTGTACGGCGAGTGCCGTAAAGAAGTGATAGAGGTTGTGCGCCAGTTGTTGGCGAACAAGAAGATACAGATAGTGGAGGGAGGGGTATGCTCCGACCACATACACCTGAGCATACGGATACCGCAGCTGGCACCTTGGCCCTTATAGGGCTAATTGAAGTCACCGGCTATGCCGGTGGTCATGACTTGTCTCCCAACGGAATTTTTAAAACCAATCTAAAATTTCAATCAGCAAGAACAATTACAATCTGAATTGTGGTTTGATTAAAGGTAACATTTGTAATGGATAATGTAATCGTAATAATGATAGACTCACTATTTTCTGAAGGTATAACTGCAAACCGAACTGAAGAATCATTCACTCCATTTTACGATGAGATGATTCAAAAAAGTTTATATGCTCCCAATGTCTTTTCCTATGGGCCGTACACAGATGCTGCTACAAAAGGGTTGTTTTCAGGAAATCCAACACTGAATAATTACGGATATTATTTTGGAATCAATAATGAAGAATACAATCCATACAGAGTATTTAAAGAGGCAGGCTACGCAACATATTCGTTCTACTATCCGTATTATTTAATCTCCTCAAACGTAGAAGAGTATATTGACCATTCGATATATACTAGCGGATTTGTTTTTTCGAGTTGTTGGAATGGAAAGTTTAGCTACTATTCTGAAATATTAAAGAAGAGAAACCTAACTGAAAAAGAAATAATCGTTGTCATTCGTTGTTTAAATCTTGTTTTTGATTGTTGGATAAAATTCTATGAAAACCTAATCAATCATGAAGAATGTTCAATTATATTACGAGGAAAGTATTCAGTTGATGATTTACGACTTGCATACGAGAAATTGTTGCATGAATATGACTTGTTTCGTGAAAATAATCAATGCTATACGATTCAGTTCTTAAAAGAAGGTATGAACAGCAAGATTGCTCAACTTAATATTGTGAATCACAATGCTTTTACAGACCGACAAATTCTGAAAGAGTTTTTGACAGGAAATAGGAGAATTTTCCGCAAACTCAGCCGAATCAGTTTAGTGCAAAATATTAAGAACAATCAATTAAGTTTTAAGGTAATTATGAATGGATTGAGTGAGTTGTTTAAGGGAAAAAGACAGAATAATCTACTAAACTATCTGTATAACTATCTCAGGAATCTCTTTTCGATTCAGTCTTTCAAATTTCATGCTCTACAAAATAATTGGCAATATGAACCTTCTGCGAAAACCCAATTTTCTGCTGGAGTTGAGTTGTTAAAGAAGCATGATAGAAACAAGCCCTTCTTCATGTTCTTCCATCTGGAAGAACCACATGAATATATTTCTTTTTTTACGTTTGATTCAAGGGATCAAGGAGTATTGAATGCTGAAATGGGAGTGGTTGCTTCCAAAATCAATGCTTATGGTGAAAAATTCAAAGGCAATGTAATGTATCCATTGTCACTGTTGTATGTTGATAATTGTATAAAGGAATTTTATTCTACACTGGATTCATTGAAGCTACTTGAAGATACTACAATTATGATTTGTGCTGATCATGGTTCTTCCTATACCTTTAATCCTCTTCGACAGAACCAAGTAAACAATTTTTACAGGGAGAATTACCAAACTCCTTTCTTACTTCACAATAGAAAGCAAATCATGCCTACAATTAATCATGATTATTGGTCCGCTGACTCAGTGTTTTCCACACTTTTTTGGCATTTAGGGATTGCATATCCCAGTCAATATTCAGGCCCGGTCATCACGAGAGATACTAGTAAAGGCTATGTAATAACAGAATATATGGGACCGGGTTGCCCCGATATGATTTCTCGAGATGTTTGGATGTCAATCCGTAATGAGAGGTTTGCGATAGCCTATATTGTGAACATTAATCAAAGTTTTAAGCAGGTAAAGCCATATCAAATTTTTGACTTGGTTGAAGATTCAGCAGAAACACGTAATAGATATCAAGATTTAGCAGATCATCAAGAAGTTAGATTATTGGTAGATATTCTTTCAAAGCGATTTGAAGAAATTCAAATGAATTCAAGAAATTATTTGGCAAGTTTGATAATTGCTCCAGAATGAATTAATTAAGGAGAGTTCATCCCCATTGAAAAACAGTCCTTTAGTATCAGTAGTGATTGTTACGTATAATCATGCACAATTCATATTAGAATGTTTAGAAAGTGTACGCTGTCAAACTTACAATGAGATTGAGCTTGTTGTGTCCGACGATTGCTCTTCTGATAAAACACTTGACATCGTTAATGATTGGGTAGAAAAACATTCAGATAGGTTTGCCCACGTATCAGTTCTATCTAACAATACGAATTTGGGTATCTCTGGTAATTACACTAAAGCATCTATCGCTGCAACTGGAATATATATTAAACATTTGGGTGGAGATGATATTTTAGCAACCACAGCAATAGAAGATTTTGTTGAATTTCTATCGAAAAACAATGCGTTGTGGTGCATGTGTAGCCTGATACGTTTCTTCGATTCTTCTGATGAGTCTGATCTTCTTAGTGTTTCGTGTTTTACCTCAAAAGTTTTGAGAAAACCGAATGCTAAGAAGCAACTCACCCATCTAATAGCTAACAATTATATATTGACTCCTGGTGTTTTCATGAAGAGAGAAATATTACAAAATGTTGGGTATTTTGGAGATAGTTATCGAACAAAGGAGGATTATTACACATATATAAAGATATTGCTACAAGGATATTATTTGATGTATCTCCCAAAACCATTGGTCTATTGGCGTAGGCATAAAGATGCTGTTTCATTTTCTTCATCATCTGAGGTTAGGAGGAACTATTACTTAGAAGATTTAAAAATTGCACGAGAGTATAGACTACCCAATGTTTCACATTGGAATATCATCATTAGAATTCAGGTTTTTGTGTCAATGTTGGAAAAAGAGATATTAATCAAATGGCCAAAAATTAGCGAAAGAAAAGTTAGGGCTATCTATTTATTAAGTCCATATAGGGTTATGATCTCGTTGTACAATAAAATAGGTAGGATTCTACATACGTTGAGGTGTTCTTGATGTCATCTCCTCCACTATGCCCTAAAATATTCATACGGATAGGTTCTGTTTCTATCTCAATCTTTTGTCAGAGGTGTTCCATTTGGGCAGTTTAATATTATTACTTCTTCCTTATGCCTTACTAATTAGTGCATTAATTGGTAATGTCGTAGAATTAAGTTATAGCAGAAGGAACATATATTTTTTCATATTCATACTTGTTTTTTGTTGGTTGATATCATGGACTACCATGGATGGTCCTGACTATCAAAACTATTATTCGCATTATCAAGAGATTAAGTATCCATCAAGGGCATACTTAGAGCAAATGGATGTAGGATACAATTTTCTTGTATATTTATTTAAAATTAAACTCAATGTTTCCTTCAATACCTTTCGTGCTGTTATTTATGCAATGGGTTTTTGTTTGATTGGGAGAACAATATGGAAATGCTCACAGTATCCCAATCTCATTATCTTAGTTTATTTCTTTACGTTATTAGCTGTAGATACAGTGCAAATAAGGAATTTTATTGCTTTTTCCTTTTTGTTCTATGCCCTAGAGCAAATTTTATCGAAGAAATATTTGTGTACTGTAATCTTTATTCTGACAGCAAGCCTATTCCATAAAACGTTTTTGGTGTACTTGTTAATACCCATAATGGTTGCGATACGTAAGGACATCAAGCCAAAAGATGCAATTATTGTTACTGTAATTATTTATCTAGTTGTATTCTTCTTACAGATAGCCAAGCCGTTCATACATGCGACAGTTGCGGAGATCAAGGATACGTACACCACACTAAATCAAATCTCCTACTTGCAATCTGAGTCCCGGTATGGACACTGGCTTCATTGGGGATGTCATTTATTTACGGTTTTCATGTTATTCATGTTCTTGCCTATAGATAATAAAATCAGTGAAAACCGACCAATTTCCGTTTTGTCCACTGTCTTGAAGATTAACATTGCGTTAATTCTTTTCTTCCCATTATTCTTATTTAACAACAACTATTTGAGGTTCTATCGTAACCTTTATATCTTCAATCTAATTTGGATTTATGAGGGGTATAAGACCTCTGATAAGAAAAATATATATAAAACTGCTCTCTTAAGTATTTATTTATTAATTGCTTTCTATTGTTATTCTGCGGCAAGTGCTTGTGTTCCTCCTATCTTTTTAGAATCCTTGCTATTTAGAATAAAGTTCTGAAACTTGGTGAAGGTCTCACTCTTATAGAAAATAGCAATAGGCTCTTTTCGCCTAAAATATTGAATTGCACTGTTGTGTAGTGATACAATCACTACATGTTGAAACCAGAAGAGAACCAGATCATCCAGGACTACGTGGCCTTCATCGAGAGCCTTGAGGAACATGATCGCCAAGAGGCGATCGAGAAGACCAACGAGGAGCTCGAGAAGATAGAGGGCATCCAAAGCCGGGCCCTCACCCTTCCCCTCAAGGCCTCAGAGAAATCAGGATCCCCGGATTCGGGGAAACCCTTCTGCC
>JAKPKF010000110.1 GCA_029553845.1 bacterium
ATTGGCTGATAGAATTCCTCACCAGTAGTGAAACGCCACATTCCACTCCAGATTGTGTCAGTTGGGGCAATAGCTCTTATTCTCCAATAGTATTGTGTTAAGGGTTCCAGCATTGGAGTGAAGGAATAAAGATGTTCTGTAACATTTACCATTTGAGTTACAAAGCCCTGATAGACAAGTGAATCAGGATTAGCCCCCAACCAGACCTCATAGAAAACATCCTGGTTATTATCATAATTTCCCTGCCAGGATAAAGGATAATTCACCAAAACATTGGTAGCATTTCTATTCGGAACAGGATAGCAAGGCGAAAGAGAATTGTATTCATTGGTTGACCAAGGTAAAGACCAACTCTGAGACAGCAGCATTGACTCATTAGAAATAGGATTGAAACTAAGATTAAGCTCTTGCAGATTAGTCAGACCCGCTAAAGGACTGAGGTCACTTATCAGGTTATAATGAAGATACAGCTCTCGTAGATTAGTAAGACCTGCTAAAGGACTGAGGTCACTTATATAGTTATTATGAAGCCAAAAATATCTCAGATTAGTCAAACCTGATAAAGGACTGATGTCACTTATCTGGTTAGCATCAAGCCAAAGATATTGAACATTAGTAAACCCTGCTAAAGGATTAAGATCACTTATCTGGTTAGAACGAAGATCCAGCCATTCAATATTAGTCAGCCCTGCTAAAGGACTGAGGTCACTTATCTGGTTATAATCAAGATTTAAATAATGCAGATCAGTCATCACAGCTACAGTATTGAGGTCACTTATCTGGTTATTACCAAGCCAAAGATAATGCAGATTAGTCAGTCCCGCTAAAGGACTGAGGTCACTAATAAGGTTATTATCAAGATAAAGATTTTGTAGATTAGTCAGACCCGCTAAAGGACTGAGGTCACTTATCTGGTTATCATAAAGATACAGATGTTGCAGATGAGTCAGCCCCGCTAAAGGACTGAGGTCACTTATCTGGTTATCAACAAGCCGCAATTTTTGCAGATTATTCAGTCCCGCTAAAGGACTGAGGTCACTTATCTGGTTATTTTCAAGATAAAGATTTTGCAGATTAACCAGCCCAGCTAAAGGACTGAGGTCACTTATCTGGTTATCATCAAGATAAAGCTCTTGCAGATTAATTAGCCCTGCTAAAGGACTGAGGTCAATAATCTGGTTATATCTAAGATCCAGCAATTGCAGATTAGTCAGATATTGTGCACCTTCTATATTTAAAATATTCTGGCCATAAGCATATATAGTTCCAGTTAATCCATTTAGATCAGCAATAGTAGGTTGATAGTCAGAGGGTTGACCTAACTTTTCATTTATTGCCATTCGGAAATTATCATCCGGTATCAGATTTACAACCTTATAGATAACATTGGAGAAAGCTGGTTCGGAGTAGTTATCATAATCATAGTTAGCTATAATCGCCCATTTGTAATATCCGGCAGGCAGGTTTTGCCAGTTAGAATCATAAAAGTTAAATTCGCCTGTTGTATAACCGATTTGGTCCCAAAGGTAGGGTTCATTTTCCTGTCCTTCCTGCAATCTATAAAGGACATAGCCCTGTTCTAAGGCGGAAACTGAAGGTTGCCAGGAAATTTGTAACACGCTATCTATAAGAGCAGCATAAACATTTTGCGGAGGGAAAATATAGGCAATTGTTACACCGGCAGTATTGGAGGGTTCGGATTCAGCGGTTTCATAAAGAGCAGTTACATAGTAAGTATATTCTCCCTGGCTGAGGTTTTCATCATAATAGGAAGGATAAAAGCTATTGCCAATCAGCGTTCCATTCCTGTAGATATTAAAATTCTGGAAAGAGCGTGAAGGAATTTGCAGAGGGTTTGTAGATGCTGATAGAGTTCC
>JAKPKF010000125.1 GCA_029553845.1 bacterium
GTAAGTACTCCAGCAGTATCTTGGGTAAGATTATTATATTTCTTAACAACCTTACCTGCTAGTTTTCCTAATATTCTTGCCATAATTTAAGGTATTAATCCAATTTGAGTAGCATAATTAACTCCTAAAGTTTCACCTGGAGCTACAGAACCAACAGGAGCTCCATCAATAGTAATGTTAACAGTACCATTAGGTTTATCATTCAATAAAGCTGCTCTGATAGCTCTTGCCATTTTCTCGGTCAAATATTCATCGCTAGTTAGAGTTTCCTTTGATAGATTAGAGTCGGTGTTCTTATTTAAGGAATCTATTAACCTGGGTAAGTAATCTGCTACAAGAGGTAATGCTATACCAATAGCCATCCCCCAAGGACCTCCCAAGAATCCAGCTACCCTACCAAGTAACCCTTTCATACCTAACCTAGCTACTGCCGGACCTGCAGGAGGTGTAGGTGGTTTAGTAGTACCTCCTCCAAGACCTCCCAATGTTGGGCCAGGTATTCCAAACTTCCTAATACGTTTACCATCAGGCCCATACCAACCTCCTCTGGGTCCAGCAGTCCAACCGAAAGCCATTGCCTTTTGAAGGTAATATTGTTCCCTCATAATCTGAGTGATATGTATTAATCGGGTCTCCAATACTGCAGCTGCAGCTGCAGACTTACTAACTCCACTTGCTGTAGCCTGAGATTGGGTATTAGTTTGTTGCATATAAGTAGAAAGCATTCTACCAGTAGCAGCTAAGTACCTATAGCCATTTACTACTAAAGCTGTAATTGAACCCCAAGCTAATGCTTTAACTACTATCTGACCTCCTATAGTACCAGCTATTCCTTGTACCCATTGGGATATCTTAGTGAATACAGTTAATATGGGATTAAATACATCGGCTAAAGTTGAACCTATATTCACTACTAAGTTTTCAAAGTTAGACTTGAAAGCTTCAATGATACCTTGAGGAGTCTTTAATCTTTCCTCAGTAACCTGTTCTACTATGCCAGAGTTCTTATCGTATTGTTCTAAGATCTTAGTCATCTTATCAGAACCCGCCATCATATTTCTAATCTGATTAGAGATATCACGAGTACCTCGAACTCCGAAGATATTATAGAAAGCTTTAGTTCTTTCCAGAAGTGGTTTGTTCATAAGAGCTTCTCCAAACTTACGATATACCTTATCTAATCGAATAAGATTACCTTCAGCATCAAAGAAATCTTGTGGACTTAAACCTAAGCTAGTTAATGCACTAAACCCTTTCTTTTTCTGGTCGGCTAAAGAAAGTTGCAAATAACGAATCATATTTGCTAATGCAGTACCAGCTGATGAACCCTGAATACCCATATCTCCCAATACACCAATAGCTGCAGCAGTCTGTCTTAAGTCATAGCCTGCATTAGCCATATCAGCTCCAGCATAAGTAATAGCTTGAGCCAAATCGGTAAGAGACACATTAGCATTAGTTACAGCAGTATATAAATCATCGGTAACCTTAGTAGCTTGTTGAGAAGGTATAACATACATTGACATGATATTAGTCATCAAGTCAGCTACACCTCCTTTACCTCCAAAGGGTTGACCAAGGATAGATGCTAACTTAGCAGCAGGCCCAGTCATATCTTTTATCTGTTCTACTGTATTACCTGCCATTGCTAAATATCTTTGACCGGAAGCAATATCTGCAGCAGTCAAGGGAGTAACTGCATTGACTGCTTGAGCTAATTGCATCATTTCTGTTTGTTGCTCAGCTGTAGCTCCTGCAATCTTTGAGGCCATAAATATGGTATCTTGGACCTTAGCAGAATATTGATAAGCTTCTGCCATGCCTCCAAGGAATCTCATACTGTTTTGTACAGCATTACCTGCACTCATCTGAATAGCCCTGTTCCAGTCATTCATATCATTCATCATATTGTTGAATGATTGTGAAATTTTACCGGTTTCAGAGCTAAACTTATCTCGGAGTACCATTGATACCCCGACTTCTACTAAACTTTTTGTATCTCCTATCATGTTGACATTTTCTTCTTCATTTGTTTATAATAATTCTCAGCTATGAGTAGGAATTTCTTTCTTTTACGAACGGGTAGACACAAAAAGGTGAGATAGTCTAAGACTATCTCAGCCCGAGTAATGTATATGTAATCTTCCTCTAAATTATATCTCCCGTCAAGTAGAAAAAATCAGGAGCAGCCATAATTGGGTAATCCATCATGTTCCCAGTTTCTGGATTTTCGATTTGAGTATATCCATGGAAGATTGGGTCTACTGTATTTACCAACCGATGAATTTCTGCCATATCCCTTGATGAGAATAGAGAGAAGTTTTCTACTTTCTCAAATTTATCATCTACCTTTAACTTAAGATTACGAAGAAGAAGAGTAGAGTGTCGAGTAAGTTTACTTGGTGAAAGCTGAACCATCTGAGACTCTTTTTCTCCATCCATCAATTCGAATTGGATTACCTTACCTGAGTTCAATTCCTCTGTATATTGCATAAGAGTAAATCCATCTTCTCCTTTTCTTCCCGGGTAGTAAGGAATGGCATTGGGTTTTTCTTCCATTTCTTGTTCTGTAGGAAGTACTGCATAATCGAAAAGAAATTCTCTCAAGTCCTGAGAGTAAGTTACAGAATCCTTGTTATCCCATTTATAAGTAAATTCTACTTCCTCTCCCAAAGAGAAGATTCGAGAATTAAATAGGATACAGTATCTATCCAGCAAAGGTAACTTAAGAGCATCCTCTATGGTTAATCTACCTGACTTAGTAGCATTCGTTTTAACTACTATTGCTGAAATATACTTGGTAAGATTCATAAGATTCTTTGAATCTACCGGGTTGGTGATAATTTCTTCATCTTCACCATTCTGCTCTCTGATTTCAAAAAGTCTACCAGAAGGAGCAGTGAATACTAAGGTTCTTAGTGTCATATCCATTTTATCTAATTTTTAAAAGTTCATAATTTCATAGTAGCGGTAAGTATCAACAAGAAAGGGGTGAAACTCCTTATCTAGGAATCCCACCCCTCCACCTAAAACTCTAGTAAGAAAATGACTAAGAGAGTTAATACTTATCGCAAGTACCGACAGAAAATTCTATATTTTCTATTGTGTTTTCTGAAGCCATACGATCTAAGTCAAGGCCAGTTACTTTACAAGGCCAAACTTCTTCAAGCAGCCAAGTATTTAGGACAGATACTCCATCTTCTGCAAGTTCATTTACAATGGCAGTTTCCCAATATTCACTAGGAACTAACCCACCTCCAGCTATCATATCTTGGCAAGAATATAACCAATCTTGAAGCCAGGTATCTGAACCAGCAGTAGTTAAAAGTTTCTCTACTACCAGATTACCTACGGTAACTCTACCGGCAGTTTTTACATCCCTGTTTACATCCCCATGAGCAACCTGGTCAATCTCTATATCCGGAAGTTGGCAAGTCTGGAATAGATATGTATTGATAGGATGTTTTGGGAAAGAGATGCTCCATAGGAATTTCTTTCTAGGATTCTTTACTTTTGCTCCCATGTTTTATGATTTTAATGTTATTCGTTTTCTGAAATGTTAACTGATTTAGAAGCTGCATCGATTACAATGTTAATTGTAATTTCTTGCATAGGAACAATATCTTTGTACTTCAGGATTACTTTATATTTACCCTGACGGACATCAGCTTCATTATTTACAGAGAGTTCTGAATAAGAGCCAGCATCCTGGTCACCCATCCATGTATACTCCGACATAGCATTTTCATCTACCAGATTATCCAGGATTGGTTTTACCTCAAGATAAATATTCTTCCAAGTACCCCAGATATTGGGCTCTTCCAAATACTTATTCAATATAGGACGAAGAGTCTTCTTCAAGTACAAATTCAATCTTACAATTGAAAGGAATCTTTCTGAATCCTGTTTTACTTGAGAAGAGAAGCAATGCCATAACATGGTTTGTTTACCAGAAGACGGAGTATCTTTGATTACAATCATGTTGGCATACATCTGAGCCAATTCGTTTAGTTCATTATAACGAGAATCACTACCATAGTTAGGACTTACTGGGCCCTGACCATCATAGATTACTCCACGGTTCATACCGGCAAATGACTTCCAAGGTCCATAGTTAGAAGCAGAAGTATCACCCAAACCGAAGATAGTACCCAATACATCTGAATTAGTAAGTAACCCGAATTCATTGTAGTACTTGATACCACCTGCAAAATAGGCCGCATACTTAGAATTACCGATACTACCCAAACAGTTATTAATCCAAGTGATAATGCTCTGCTTATTTCTAGGCTGAGTTCCCTCAGAATAATGGGTAGTATATTTAGGTACTTCGATGTAATAGGTATATTCTTGCAATTCAGCACACATATCTTTAGCAGCCTTATGTACTTTTAAAACATCTTGATCTATTTTCAGATGTTGATGAATATGAGAACAAGCTAACTGATAAACATCTGTATAATCCTTTACCAAATCCAAAGAAGCAATCCATTCATCTGCAGTAGGGTCAGCACCAGCAGTACCCAGTGTACCATTGAACATAGTCTCAGTACTAGTGGCTTCTTTACCTCCAACTTGAATAGTTAGGGGATTCTCGGTTTGGTCAATTGAAGTCTGAAGCCAAGCTACCAGGTTTTCGAAAGACTTAATCTTATCGGTAGTGGTTACCATCTTAGGTTCCAGGTATGCAGAATTACTAGCAAAGTTGCTTAAAGCCAGGTAATCTACAGAAGTTTTATTCTGAGCATCCTTAGTTTTATAAGTAATTACCGGACCTGATTCCAGGATGGAACCATTGGCATCGTATATGTTATAGAAGATGGTATTCACTGATTTAGAAAAACCTACTTTAAAGGTTTCTCCAGAACCAATAGGATCACCATACCCTTTAGTTACCAAACCAAAGCTTACATTAGTACCTCCAGAAGTAAATTTCATTACTTCAGAAGCTTGAACTTCTCCAGGTATAGCAGAAGCTAATTCAATCTCATCTTCTTCTAATACTCTAGAGGCTTCTGCTTTAGTAATGGTACCCTTTTTAGCACCTGCTCCCAATACACGAATAATTCTTAGCTTAGAACCTCCTACTAAAGCTTTCTCTATGTTAGATACAGAACCATCAGGTACAATCTCTTTACCAAATATTCTTTGGAATTGAGAGAAAGAAGTGATTAATTCTGAAGGATCATCATAGGGACCTTTTTCAGTTCTAGCCAAGAAACATGATACTCCTAAAAGAGGAGTAGTCTGTTGAACATTGTTGTTCTCGAATTTAAAAACAACTCTTGGTGATTTTGACATATCCTTGTGTTTTATAGGTTATACATTAATTTAATTAATACCAGTAAGTATCGTTACCTTACTGGTATTATTAGAAAATTAATCTTCTTTATTCTTAAATAAACCTCCGATAGCCTTAATCACATCATAGAAACCACATCCTGATAAACCAGCAGCTAATCCATAAATTAATACCTGATAGAATGGGTAGTTTTCCAATAATGGTGTAAGTTGTAATCCCCAAGCTATAAGACATACAAGAATACCTACTAAGGCAGATATACCAATCTTAGCAAGTTTGTTGTCTTTGATAGCTGGGATTACCTTTAGTATCTGAGTAACCAAAGATGATACCAAAGTTACTATACCCGTAAAGGTACCCAGATTGATTACGAACTCTGAACCAGTTGAAGGTTCTACTTCTGCAGCAAATAATGACACTGGTAAAATGAGTGCCATCAGCATAAACACTAACTTTTTCATTTTAGTAAATTTTTGAGTTAAACATGTATATTGAGATTGAGCATCTCCTCGTCCTTTTGGTATTCTGGTCCTAGTAAAAGACTTATATCTTTTATAGGTATTAGATCCCCCATTTCTACCAGTTTTTCTGGTATAATACCATCCTTACATACATATTGGTATACCTTTTCCAATAATCCATGGGATTCATCTGGATGGTCATAGAAATTACCAATCTCTATAAACAGATTCCCAGTAGGAGCTATCCTACCTTTATCCCATTCTTCTAAATCATTGAAGTAAGGTCTTATATATCCCCTAGTGGGTAATGCTTCATGAAGAATAGAGTGAAGTAATCTCATATCATTCTGAGTAGTTGCTACCAGATGAATATCGATAGTGATATCCTTGGTTTCATACGGGAACTCTGACATCTGATAATTGCCTGCCTCTAATTTATCTCCAATGATATATTTCTCTACTCCAATATCTCCAGGATAATAAGCAGTGCTTTCTATAGTTATCCTTGGACAAGTTTTAGGACCTCTTACCTGGTTATTACCTATACCAAATAAGTAAATGAACTTATCTATTGCTTCCTTATCTTCTTGGAATCTCTTTTCATTCTCTTGTGATAAAGGTAAATAATCCTCAGGATTAAGTCCCATCTTCTTTTCTAAGAGAACATTCAATAAGCATATATAGAAGGTTCTCTCTACTATCTCTTGTGAATTTACCATAATTACCTCCTATCTTATTTTCATTACATAAGCCAATACATAATATGGTGGCCTATTCTCATGAGGACTACCTCCTCCGGTTACTTGAGTATTTGCTGTATAACCTGAGTCAGGCCTAGTATGATTAGGGAATGGTCGCTTATTAGCATTGTCTCCCCATTTTTCTTCTTTAAACGTAATCTTATGACTATGAGGAGGTATTTGATCTAAAGTAA
>JAKPKF010000182.1 GCA_029553845.1 bacterium
GACCTCAAAATCTGTGTAGAAATAGCTGATCTGAGTTCCAACAGCAGTTCCTTTGTCTATTAACTGAGCATTGATCTTGATAGCATTTTCCAAGTCCTTTGCCTCATTCCGGAAAATATTATAGCCGGAATGATTGGTTTCTGTTTCTGCTATCCAGGCAATATTGACAAAGTTTTCTGAAGTTACCACAGCTGTGAAGTTGGATAAGGTTACAGGCAGTGTCTGATTATCCTCAGAAGGAAATACAACTTCAAAATCACCATCTGCTTTACCGGATGGAATTACCATCGTAAAGGTTGTAGTTGTCCACGATCCATCATTAGGATCATTTAGTAATGTATATGTTCCAGGTATTATCCGATAGGCAATTTGATCGGGAATAAAACCAAGATTGTGGGTAAAAGTTACATTAACTCCAGCTAAACTGCTTGTTGCACTTAAAGTAAATACTAAGCCAACATTGGGCAGATTTACTGTAGGTGGTGCCCAAGCAACAGTTGCTGTAATTGTTGGTGTGCCTGTAATACCTGTTATTGTTAGAGAAGTATCCAGAGGGTTTCCCGTAACGGGGTTATTAATTGGAGGTGGATCAAGATTAGCAATTCCTTCATCAGAGGCGGTTCCACTTACAATTTCGCTATTAGTAAATGTAATCCGGAAATTATCTACATAGAGATTATACATATCAGCATCACTGTAACCGTGGAAACCAATATAATAAATTCCTGTTGTCTGAGGAGTAAAGGTTGCTTGTCCTAAACTGAAAGTGGTATTGGTAATTCCGGGATGATCATTAAGTAAGTTAGTAAGAGCTGCAGGAGTAGGTGAGTTGCCAATATATACACCAAGATTTTCAGGAAAAGAAGTTGATTGAACACGATATTCATACTTTATATCGTAGGTAGTATCCTTAGTCAAACTTATTGGTGGTGCAATAAGCCAATCATCCATTGCCAGAGAAGAATTGTAGACAATCTTCATTGCTTTATTAGGAGAAATCTCATAAGTAAGAGTCCATTTTTTCCCATCATTGTTTACATCTAATATTGTCCATCCA
>JAKPKF010000185.1 GCA_029553845.1 bacterium
AACATTCTCCATACATTTCTCTTCAAATACATCTCCCAAACTCTCCACATCAAAGTCCTTATCATCCAGAATGTATTTCTCATTCTCAGGAAGAGTACAGGCAAAGAACCAGCGACAAGTTCTCAATTTTCCTACTTCCCCCACTGGGACAGCAAGCACATCCATTGGGTTTACAATGGTAAGAATAGGGGTGTCACCAAATCCACTATAGTCATATTTATCACTGGCCACATGATAACCCTTACTGCAGGACACCTGATTATTATCATCACCCTGTTGTCTTGGCATACTGATAATCTCCCCTACCCTATAATCCATTCTATTATCATGTGCAGCGGTATAAGTGTTGCATTTCATATTAGGCAGATTTCTATAGAGAGCATCAACATTCCCTACTAACTTTCCAGGATAGACAGTACCACATTCAGATACTCTATGGATTTGATATTCATCTCCTTCCTGATACAATTCAAACTTGGCAGGGTTCTGTTTCCACATAGCCCTGATTTTAGTATAGGTGTTGGAAATAGCATCTACAAGGGATTTGTCTACAGCATTGTTCTTACTCACCACCCTACGATAAGCATAGAAGTTTCCATGCCTGTCAATCTTAAACTGATGATGAGAGAGGAATTCATATAAATCTTCAGCACTCTGGGCATTCGGGTTCAAACAACATTTCACCCAGAACTTCTTCAAGGATTGATATTCCCTGTCCTCATTAAGATACGTCATAATATATTCTTCAGCATCCTCATAGAGCTCAACTATTCCTGCGAAATGCTGAATCAAGAGTTTAGGAAGACTTCTGTCAATACCTTTCATGTATACAGCTCCTCCCTCTGTTTCAAATTCTCCTGTCTTAACGAGCAGTTTGATTTTATCTTCAATCTCTTCATTCTCTTCCTTATCAAGGAATTCCTCAATCTCATTCTCTGTAATAACATTAAGAATCTCTGCTTCACTCTTAGCCAGCTTAACTCCTATGAAATCTTCCTTTGTAGCCCCTTGACGACACAATACAGACCCATCATTGAATACAATGGTAAGAACATCATTCACAAGCGTCACCTTCTTATAAGGCTTCTCGTTAGCAATAGGAGCAACCACAGGAACAGGTTGTTCAACTGTCTTAGCCTGTTCAATCCTCTGCATTTTCAATTTGAGCAAATCATTCTTGAGCCCCTGTTCTTCCACCATTAAATCATAAAGAGGGTCTTGCTCTTCTTTTTTCCTTTTAAACCAATTCAAACTAAATTTCATAACATTAATTTTAATTATTTATAATTCTCAATATTCATTCTAAACTTGTGATAACGACAT
>JAKPKF010000197.1 GCA_029553845.1 bacterium
ACCGCATAGAACAACGCAGAAAGATGACCAGCGAACTCAAAGCGATTAATAATGATATCAAACAATTAAGGAAAATGCTCAATGTCCGATAGTTTAGATATATTTGCCAAAGTCCTAGACGCTCTTGATGATGCCCATGTATATCCAGCGTTATCCTTATAGGTGGCTGGGCACAATATCTCTATAGAATCTATTTCAATGATCCACCAGAGCTCTCAGCGCTGCGTACCGTTGATGTAGATTTTCTTTTCAGCCGCCCTCCAAAAATTTCTTCTTCAATTCCTCTTGAGCCTATTTTTGAAAGAATTGGATTACATCGATCCTTTAACCTTGAGGGGAGCACGAAATTTGTATCTCGAGAAGGAGAAGTTGAATTTCTTATACCTGATCGCGGCAAGGGAGATGAACATGCATATCCGATTCATCGCCTTGGCATTGCAGCACAGAGCCTCAGATTCTTAAATATGCTCACGTATGATACTATTGAAGTAAAGTTTGGAGTACATAATGTTTATTTGCCTGACCCCATACGGTTCTGTTTCAATAAGCTAATTGTAAGTGAACATCGAATCTCGATGGTAAAACAAGAAAAGGATCTGAGAACAGCTATTGAACTTGCTCAATTATTACACCGGCTACCTGAATGGCGCTGTAAGGTTTCTAGCCGATATAACGAATTACCACCCAAGCAAAAAGCTTGCGTGATTCGACTTCTGCAAAAAGCTAATAGTCCGCTATGTGAAGATCTCGCAAGCTCTTTCTAAAAGTATGCGAATAATGATTAATGTCTTCATAAATGCAACAAATATAAAAAAGAGGCTGTCCCGTAGGAGCGGCCTTCTTCATTTGGTGTCTTCAAGAGCCGTGTTAGCGGGTAAAGATTCCATTTCTTAGTAAGCTAAATATCTGATAAAATGAGGCTCTTTCAAAAGTCATTAAGTGAAGTATTTTTCTAATGCAAAGCGGGGACGAACCTTGTATAATGGAATCAATGAGGAAACCAAAGATAGAAGGAAGGAGTCCCCGCAATGAAAAGTATAACAGAAGTCCTTGGCTCATTGCAATTGCTACTACCCTTAGATTTCGATCTTCAAGAAGTATTTGAATCCTATCTCACTAAAGAACACAAAGGCTT
>JAKPKF010000215.1 GCA_029553845.1 bacterium
AAATTTGAGATAAGTAGTTTTGGCACTGTGTTAAGGAAGTCACTACTGCAGAAGATATCGCTGCATCCCACGTAGGACTTTCCAAAACACACAAAAGACGCAGAAAGCTGTGGGAGCGGACTGCAAATAGAAATGGAAATCTTGAAAAAGGTACTCCGTTCTTTTTGCTACGCCGAATAACGCTTGGACTGCATTAAGAGATCTCCATTTCTAAACAAATTCTGAAATGGAGGTTTTTTTAATGCTAACAAATCTAAAAGATGAATACTCCAGTGAAGCTGAAATCAGGCTGGCTATCGCTGAGTACAACAAAGACAAGATGTCTGAAGAAGAGATGCGTTACTGTTCCTACTTTAACAGCATCACAAGAAAGAGAATGTATGTGCCTTGTACGATTGAGTATTTCCATGCATGGCGAAATATGCTGGCAGAGGAACACAGACAACGGGATAACGAAAGCAGATGCCTAGTTCCTTCTGAAAGATACTCATATATGAAGAGGTGTCAAGAAGACTGTAATAACTGCCCATTCGGTAAAACTCACAGAGATGGTAAGCCATTATCTTTAGATAAATTCTTAGAAGATAACAACTATGAAATGGAAGACACGCTTACAGATACACCGCATGAAGCATTTATTAAGTCTGAACGAGAGGAAACACTCGAACGTGAACTATCGCTTCTAGATGAAGAGAGTCGGATGATACTGAATCTATTCAATGATGGTTGCACAGATGATGAAATCGGTAAGGCTATGGGCCTGAAACGATCAACAGTTCAATACAAGAAATCAAGCCTTATAAAAACACTTCAAGAAAAACTTAAAAATTTTATTTGATATTTTTTTGGCAAAAACCTGTCGGGTTCCCATTTGACTTTCAGAAGGCAAGAACAGTCTTCAAAAAAATCAAAGGAGGAACTAACTATGGTTGACGATGTTCAAGAAGCTAGAGATGAACCCGTAGTAAGCAAAGTTGATATTTTTGATTCTTTATTAACAATCAGCTTTCTTACTAAGGCTCTGGCAGAAGAAGTAATGCTCCTAGAAGGAGATGCAAAAAAAGGAGGTGAGAAAGATGGCTCAAAGGGCACATTCGATCTTGGCTCCAAGTAGCAAAGAGTGGTTCTATTGTGGATACGCTACTAGATTCCTAGCAACTAAAGCTGAAGAGACTACAGAAGCGAGTGAGTTTGGAAGCGAA
>JAKPKF010000224.1 GCA_029553845.1 bacterium
AGTATTGGGATTTTGAAAATGTAAACACCGTTTTCAATGATGGTGCTCTTGGTATTAGCTTTCAATACCATAGGCACAGATTCGCTTATAGCTCAAACATTTTAACTCTAAGCATCAGTTACTTCATTCCTATCAACTTCAATTATTTCAGTAGCGAAAATGTAAACAAGTTAAGCGGAGAACTTGAAGCAACTGACATTGACATTTATGTGTATCGGATTTACAAGATTATAGGAGGCAACTAGATTCTATGAGTTTAACACTACTAGAAAAACAAGGAACGATTCAATATCCAAGAAGTGGAGCACTTTTAAACTTCCATGCTTTAGGAAGACAAAATGGTAGACTTTATGGGTGCCAAATAGTTCAATCCACATCAGAATTAATCGTTTTAACTACTGGTGTTTTAGTAATTCGGGGATTTAGAGTTGATGTCGTTGATGAGACTGTCTTTAATGCATCACTTGCTCTAAAGCCAGCTACTCCATTGCGATATTACATTATTTTAAGAATTGAAGCAGGGTTAGAAGATACTGAGATGGAACTCTTAGTTACTGATGAAGCACCGGTTAAAGATACGCCAATTGAAGAGCGTCAAGGTGTGTTTGATTATGTGCTTGGAGTATTCAATTTTGGACCAGCTGGTATATCGGAATTTACTAGCCTTATTGAAACAATCGATACAACAGTAGTAAGCGGACCAGGTGGTAGTATAGTATCAAGTGGTGGTTGGTTTGATGGAACGAGTGTTGATGGGACAGACGCACCAATCTTCTGCTCAGTTGATGCAGTACCAGGAGTTGAAGTAGGCTCGTACTATATAAATAAGGACAATGGTAATTATTATAGGTGTATTGATGTTTCAAGTGGACTTGCTTTTTGGAACTATCGTGGAAACTTAAGAGGACCACAGGGTGAAGGTAGTGATGTTGAAATTGGTTCCGATATTGAAAATGCAATAGACAACTCTAAACCAGCTGGTGAACTTGCAGTTAAGGAATATGTGACATCAGTGCTTGGTGGCTTAGCAGATCTATTGGAGGAGATTTAACATGGCAGATTTAACTACAGAATACAATCGAATCCTTCAAGCAAAAGAAAACATCAAGCAAGCCATAAACAGTAAAGGTGGAAACTTAACTACTGAAAGAATAGATCAATATGCAAATGCAGTATTAAATCTACCTAGTGGTGGTTTTAATGGTGAGGAGATTACTGGGGTGGCTGGAGAAAACTTAGTGCAAGGTGATATTGTTGGATATTTTGAAGAACCAAACCTTATTCAAAACCTTACTAATTACGATATTTCAGGGCGTTATTTTTTTGATAATGGCAATAAGTATTATAAACTAACTGACACAATAAAAATATACCGGACTGATAATGATCAACTTATAGAAACAAGACCAAAACCTGCTCAGTGCTATGTTTGTAATAACTTTGAACAACCTGATATTGATTATCTTTCTTATTATGATGTAAATGGAACAAAAAATCTCATCATCTATCAGTGGGATCCAATAACTAGTCAATATGTTGTTGTGAGGTCATTTACTGAACTTGAACTTAAAGTTGACTCAGCTGGGTTCTCTTATAGGGTACTTGATGAAAGTTGTTATTATCCATGCATTATGAAAGATTATCTTTTCTACATTATTTATTACAAAAATTCAAACTCCTATTACCAACTATATGCAAAGGTTATTAAGAAATCTGATTATTCCATTAGGTCAATGATTATTTATGGGTCAAGTAAAAATTCTCCGTATGGTCAAGAGTCTCTTTGTGATTACTATAGAAATCGAATCATCTTTTGTGTTGGTAATCATCAAGGTTCTTTAGGTATGTCAACGCAGTACTTGATGTATTATGATGCAGTTCAAAATGAATTAGTTTACTCTGCTTCTTTGTATGTGGCTGCTGGTAGTAAAGTGTATTTTTACATGAATAGTGGTAAAGGGTATGTAGCTATTAATGAGAGTGCTACAAGTTATTCAGGCGGTGGTTATCGTGGAGTGTTAATGGTTAACAATAACGGCCAACTTTATAACATTGATCAATATAATACTCCGTACTATTTTGTTTCTGCAAGTTCTGATTTCAACCAGATAGTATTATATAATCTCACAAATCAAACGTACCATTTAGCAAATGTAGCCTTAAAAACTATAACTCAAATTACAGATGCAAGTTTGATTCCTAATTATTATCAGATTCGAGGAAGCAACAGTCAAATGATGCCAATCAAAGAGGATGCAGGAATTAAAATTTACATGCGTAATACAGTTGAGTTTGCGAATAAAATTGCCAAAGTTACAGGCTTTACTTCCTCATTTAGAAAAGTAATTCATCCTGGATATGGTTATTACTCATACTTGGGTGTAGCAAAAGAGGATGCCTTAAAAGGACAAACTGTGACAGTTAATAAGATAATCGACTATTAAGGAGGTAAAAGAATGAATGTATTTAGTATCGTTATGACAGTGATAGCAGGGTTTGGAACAGTTCTTTCCATCACATTTGCCATACTAGCCTTTGGTAGAAACAAATCACATGATAATGCAGAGATTCAAAGCCGTCTCGCAAAGATCGAAACCGACATACTCTACATTAGGGAAACTTTAGATGAGTCTAAAGATTGGCGCAAGGAATTTGATGAACGTTTAAGAAAATTAGAAAAAGGAGGATAATATTATGAGTTTAGAATTAATCAGTATTCC
The DNA here is from genome assembly GCA_029553845.1 of bacterium. Next base: position 2,721 of record JAKPKF010000224.1, read on the forward strand.
TGCAATTGCAGTGGTAGTGTATTGGGTAATCAACCTCTTGAAGTATACTTTTAATAATAGTGAGAA
>JAKPKF010000158.1 GCA_029553845.1 bacterium
TGTTAAAGGTGAATATGGCGCAAACAACGTACAACACAATATGGAACTTACTCTATTCGTTGTTGCTGATTTAGCTAACAATGCTTTCAATAGAGTACAAATGGCAAGAGATATCGTTGAATCTTACCTACTTCCTTATACTTCAGAAGTAGAAAAAGTTTCAGCTGATTTAGCTTTAGCTGCTGAAATTGCTGGCGTTGAAATTGTATACACAAGCAATGCTAAACAAATTATTAGCAATGAAGGTGCATATGTACGCCCACTTGATGACACTAAAGTTAACTTAGCAGTTATGTATAAGTATCAAATTCCTGGTGGCGAATTATACACAGAGTCAACAGCTTATGATGTATACGCTAATGGATATAGTGCAGAAGAAAAAATGGAATACATTGTTAATGAGGGTTCACTTGCTTTCTTAAATGGATATGCAAGTAACGTAAGCATTAACTTACCAGCTGCAGATGACAAATTTGATGCTAAATTAACTTATGTTTCAGACAAACCAGAAGTTTATGATAACGCTGGTAAATATGCTAATCAAGCATTAGAGGAAGCTACTGTAGTTACATATACAGTTACTTTCGAATACCGTGGACAAGTTTTAGGAACAAAAGAAATTGCAGTTACTGCAAATATTCCTTCAGTTGCTTCAAAAGCAGCTAATGCTTTCGCAGAAGATAACGACGTTCCTGCTCATTTCCCTTACGGTGTTAAAGGTAGAGAAGGTGGAAACAAACTTCCTGGACTTGTTGCTCAACAAGTAGTTGGCGAAGATTTAGCTAACGTTACTTGGGAAGCTTTAGAACCTGAACTATTCTCAGAAGGCTTTGTATTAAACGCACAATATTTAAGATATCGTGAAACAGCATTAAAAGCTACTTTCACAAATGCAGCTGATGAAGAAGATAAAGCTGAATTAGAAATCGTTATTAATATTGGTGCTGGAAAAACTAAAGATGATATTATTGTTGCTGGACGTTTCTCACAACAATCATCACAAGTTTATAAAGAAAAATGTGATACATTAAATCTATTCTCACATTTTGACCCTATGGTTGGTACTGTAACAGGTGCTTTCCCAACATATTACTCAGGTTATATGTTCTCAATTCAAGGTGAATTTAGACCGAATCCATTAAATCCTGATAGTGAAATTTTCTATCAAGGAGAAGATGCTAGTAGAAGTAACCTATATATTAGACATGACTCAGTAATTTATGTTTCAGGTAAGAAAGAGAGTGGTGAAGGTATCTTTGATAATAGTGTAGTAAGAGACGGTACTGGCGGTAACTGGCCTGTATTATATGTTAACTATACTGAAGAAGCTGTATTAGTTCCGTTTGCTGTACACGTTACAGGAAAAGGCTCAGATGGAGAACCAATTGTATCAACTGGATTTCTTCGTGAAGGCGATTTAACAGTAGACGGATATAGAACTTGTTTCATCGTTAACTTAGAAACAGGTGAAGTAGTATCTGGTAATGGTAAAGGTGGATTACAATTTATTTATCCAGCAGGAACAAAATATCTTAACTTACCTGCAAACCATGCTATTTACTGTCCAAGAACACAATCAAACAACGCTATCTATAATGGCGTATTCTGTGTACAAGGAACTTATTTAGAAGTTAATCATCATGATTTACATCCAAAGAATAGCTACTTCATTAACACAGCTAATAATTTATTAGAAGGTGCTGAAGCTTCAATCGCTAAATTAGAAGCTGGCGAAGCATTAGCTGAAGGTGATGCTAACCCAGTAACAGCTTTAAAGAATGCTATTGCAAGAGCAAGTAACGCTAAATTATCAGAAGCTGAAAAAGCTGGTTTTAATAATGCAAAATATTTAGAATTAGCTGCTCGTTATGCTGCTTTATTTGATGTTGAATTAGCTGCTTTAAAAGCTAGCAAAGGCGAAATTGGCTTCTATATGGAAGACTATGTAGTTGCATTACAAGCTGCTTATGACAAATATGCAGGTTTACCTGAAGCTGCTCAAAATGCACTTGCAATGAAAGCATGGCTTTTAGCTGAAAAAGCACTTTACTTAGACGTTAACTGGACTATTACATATCACTTAAATGGTGGTTCAAGTTACGCAGATTCTAAAGCAAAAGTTGTAGATTTATTCTTTGAAGCTTTATATAACCATTTATTAGCATACGGATTTAATGATTGGGTATCTCAAAAACATGATGCTGAAGGAGCAGTTGTAGATCCAAACGTTACACACACATTACCTTCACTTCCTGAGTTTAAGAACCCAGATTCAAATCATCCAGACGCATTCATTAACTTAATGAAAGGTGATGATGGTGGATACCAAGTAACAACTCAAGCGAAAGATCCAGATCACTTTGCATTAGAATGGTTATTTAAATTATATAAACCTATTGAAGGTGAAATTAATCCAGACTATAAGAAACTTGAAGCTAATGAAAAACATTTCTTCAATAATGTAGATAATGCTATTTGGCAAGACTTTATGTTAATTATTGAAGAAACATATTTAGCAGGTTCAGGTGGCTCAAACGTTACTGCTATTAGAGATATTTATAATAGACCTGGCGTTCCTGTTAAAGACGTATTAACTGGACCTGAGGGTACATTTAGATTTGCTGCTGATAGAAAAGGTTGGAATTCAAACGTATGGGTTACAGAAGAAACTATTAAGAACTGGATTGGATCATATAGACATATTACACAATATGTATTCAATATGAATTTAGCAAGTGGTAATGCTACTGACTTAGCATTGTATCCACAAAATACACATCCAATTCCTTCTGCAGAAGCAGCTGCTAAAATTAATAATGGTACAGCTAATAAATATAACGTAGCAACAACTGAATTTATGGTACCACAACTAGTTAAACCATTTATGTTGTTTGATGGTTGGTATTTAGATGAAGAATTCACTCAACCTGTTGAATGGTCAGTTGCTGGTTTAGGACAACAAGATGTAGATGTATACGCTAAATTTGTTGGTGATCCAGCACATGCGAAGAAAGTTACAATCGCATCAGAACCTGCAGTTGAAGTTATGGTTCCTTATGGCGACAAATTAGTTGTTCCAGCTGTTCCAGCTCCAGAAGGCAAAGTATTTGTAGGTTTATGCACAGATGCAACATTAAACAACGATTATGATTTAAATACAGTTGTTATTGAACCATTTACTTTATATCCTAAATATGTAGATGCTGCAGAAGTTTACGTTGTAGAATTTGTTTCTAACGTAGAAGGCGTTGCAATTGCAGATCAAATTATTGCAGCAGATGCAGCTGATAAGAAAGCAGTTGAACCTGCTGTAGTAAATCCTGGATATAAATTAGTTGGTTGGTATAAAGATGAAGCTTGCTCAGAAGGTCAAGAATTTGACTTTGATCAAGACGTTGCAGGAAACTTAAAACTTTATGCTAAATGGGGACAAACATTTGATATTGAATTTGATGCCGGTTTATTAGGATATGCAATTCCAAAACAATCTTTATTACCAGGCGAAAAAGCTGTAGAACCTGCTGTAGTTTACGAAGGCTACTCAGTTGAAGGCTGGTATAAAGAAAAAGCATTTGCAAATAAATTTGACTTTGATGTTGCTCCAGAAGGAAGCTTAAAACTATATGCAAAATTAGTTATTAATCAACATACATTAACATTTGATAATGAAGGTACTGCATTAGAACCATTCACAGCTAACTATGGTGCTGCGATTGTATTCCCTGCAGATCCTGTAAAAGAACATTACGAATTCTTAGGTTGGTATTATAAGAATGCTGATAATGTAGAAGTGAAATTCGTTGCAATGGCTATGCCAGATGCAAGCTTAGCATTATATTCTAAGTATGCACCTGTTGAATACACTATTACATTATTAAGCCCTGATTATTCAATCTATTCTCCTAATAAGGATGATTTATTAGTTGATTTATTCACTGATTACCATGCTTACTTAGGACGTACAGATAGTCTATCAGACTTTATGCATGGAGCAGGAAATACAACTGGTTATAATGGTCCATGGCAACGTGTTAAGAAATTCTATGATATGTATAATCCAAGAGTTCAAAATGACGCACTAGGTGTTATGGTAGCAGATGCTAGATACTATGACAAATGGTTACCATTATTTGATCACCTTGATAGAATGGTTACAATGATCAATTCATCTCAATCTATGTGGGGATCAAATTGGACTGGAAATATTAGAATTGCTGAATGGGTTAAAGAAACAGGAACTAATATGGGTAAACTACCATATATCAATATGTTACCATTAGCTCCAACTGAAATTAAATATACATTTGAAGATGAAGTAGTATTACCTAAATTATTACAATCTGCTCCTAAATCAGTAGGAATGTTTGTAGGTTGGTTCCATGAGGTAGACGGAGAACTTGTAAAAGTTTCAACATTACCTGAAGGATCGTTCGGTAACATAACACTTCATGCTGTAATTTTATCTCCTGAATACGAAGTAAAATATTATGATGGAAGTACTTTATTAGAAAAAGAACTTCTAGGCGTAGGACAAAAGATTTCATTAGTAGCTCCAGAAAAAGCAAATCATGATTTTGGTGGCTGGTACTTAGATGCTGGTTTTGGCCAAGAATATGATGCAGATGCGATCGTTGCTGCTGATTTAACATTATATGCAAAATTCACACCTGTTAATAGAACATTAACATTTGAAGAAAATGGTGGATCTGCAGTTGCTGATATTACAGTTCCTCACGGAACAGTAGTACCTGAACCAGCAATAGAAAAAGAAGGATTCACATTTGGTGGTTGGTACAAAGAAGCTGCGTTAAATAACTTATATGATTTTAGCGCTCCAGTAGAAGCTAGTGCAACTCTATATGCTAAGTGGACAGAAACTCAAGTTACATTGACATTCGATTCACAAGGCGGACCAGAAGTTCCTGCAGTTACTAAAGTTTATAACTCATTATTTGAAGCTCCAGCAGCTCCATTTAGAGTGGGATATGAATTTAAAGGCTGGTTTGACCAAGCAGGTGTAAATGAACATGACTTTACTTTACCATTAAAAGCAGATACAACAGTTTATGCAAAATGGGAAGCTAAAGATCCAGTAAACGTAGTATTTGATATTATTAGTGGTACTGTAACAGTTTCTGTAACAGTAGAATGGGGTACAACAGTTGCTCAACCAGAAGAAAATCCAACATATGAAGGCCGCGAATTCAAAGGCTGGTATTCTAAGGCAACTTGCTTAGAAGGCGAAGAATTTAACTTCCCTGTTGTAGTAACTGAAGATACTACTATCTATGCTAAATGGACAATGATTCAAACTTCAGTAACTTTCAATTTCAACTATGAAGGTAAAGAACCTGTAGTTAAAACTGGAGACTGGGGTAGACCAGAAGAACCACTTGCTGGCGATGATGTTGCAAGAACAGGATATAACTTCTTAGGCTGGTATGAAAATGCAGAAGGATTAGGAGATCCATACAATTTCTATACTAACCCTATTAAAGAAGATATTGAAGTTTTCGCTAAATATAGTCCTTTAGCAATCAAAGTATCATTTAATGCTAATGGCGCAGCTCCTGGAGATCCTGCAGCTATTGACACATTCTATGATCAAATAATTGCTGAACCACAAGGTTTAACATATGAAAATAAAGTACTTGATGGTTGGTATGTAAGTCCACTATTTGAAGGAGAAAAATTCGATTTTGCACAACCTATCAATCAACTTGCTGACTTTACATTACATGCTAAGTGGGTACCTACTCCAAGAACAGTTTCATTCGACACATTAGCTGATGGCGTTGTAGTTGCTCCTGTAGTTGTTCCACATGGCGATAAATTACAAAAACCAGCTGATCCAGAAAGATATGGATATACATTTAGTGCTTGGTATAAGAATCCAGGATTAACTGAATTATATGCGTTTGACGCAGCAGGTTTATCAGTAGAAACAGTTGAAGCAGATATGACATTATATGCTGCTTGGACAATTAAGCAATATGATGTAACATTTGATGATCAATATGCATTGATATTAACGGCACCATATGAACATGGTACTAAATTAACACCACCAACAATCGTTCTGCCAAAACCAGGACACGATTTCGGCGGCTGGTATAAGAATGCAGGTTGTTCAGAAGACCAAAAATGGGATTTCGCAACTGACGAAGTTGTTGAAGAAATGACATTATATGGTAAATGGGTTATCCAACAAACAACATTGACATTCAATGTAGGTCTTGGTGACGCAATGGAAGCTAACGTAGGTGATTGGGGTAGAGAAATTAAAGCAACAGATATTGCTACACCAACATATACAGGACGTAACTTCTTAGGATGGCATCATGATCAAGATTGCTTAGATCCTGTTAAACCAGAAGATTATCCATTAGTAATGACAGTTGATAAGATTATCTATGCTAAATGGGAATTAAAAGATGTATCTGTAACATTTGACTATGAAGCAATCGGAGGCGGAACTCTAGTTCTAAATGGAAAATATGGTGACGTATTAGGTTTACCAAATCCAGCAGACGTTCCAGCAACTCCACTTGGCAAAACATTTGAAGGATACTTTGTAAGTCTTGAAGAAGGCGCAGCTGAATACATTGGCAATGAAGAAATTCATGGCGATGATACAGTATATGCAATATATTCAATTGTTCAAGTTACATTGACATTCAAGAAATATAATGGAGAAGCTGACGATACAGAAACTAAGGATTACAACTCAACATTTACAAGACCAGCAGATCCTGTAAAAGAAGGACATACATTTAAAGATTGGTATAATGATGCAGATGGTATGGGAGGCTTGTTCGACTTTAGTACAGCATTAATTGCAGACAAGACAATTCATGCTGCGTGGGATATTAATCAAACTGTATTAACTTATGAAGTTAATGGTGGAGATGCAATTCCTGCAGATTCAGGCGACTGGGGTAGAAATATTGCTGCACTTCCTGAACCTCCTGTTATAAAGAGAGAAGGACATGATTTCAAAGGTTGGTATCATGACAGTGCTTTAACTAATCCAGTTGTAGCAGATGACTTCCCTATCGTGTTGAAGGCAGATAAGACTGTTTACGCTAAATGGGAAATTCAAACTATGACATTAGAATTCGATTCAAATGGCGGTAGTTTAATTGCTACAGTATCAGTTCCTTGGGGTACAATTGTTGTTCAACCAGAAGCTCCTATAAGAAAGAGCTTATATGGAGATCCAGCAAAACCTAACTACATCTTCATGGGTTGGTATATTGAGAAGAATCCGGCTGATTGTGAAACAGCTGAAAAATACGATTTCACAAAACCATTAAAAGAACACAAAAAGATTTATGCTCACTGGCACGCAAATACAGCAGAATACGAAGCATTCTTAGCAGAAGTTAATGAAGCAGACTATACTGCTCTATCATGGGCAACATATATGCTAGAAGTTAATAGTCATAACCCAATTGGATGCAAGACTTATCAATATATTTATGAGACTGCTATGCCAGCTATTTCAGCTGCAAGAGCGTTCTTATACATGCCGAATTAATTCTTTTAGAAAATGTTCAAAAGATTGGATATATTGAATTTAGTGGCAATACTATCAATGGTATGCATGCTACACAAAATGTTCTATCTATGGATATTGATGGTGTAGCTGGTTTAGAAGAATATGTTTATGTATCAAGACTAGATGCAGGAGCATATGGAGCATATGCACTTGAAAAAGTTGCAGAATTAGCTAAAGCAGAATTTGATAGTGGAGTAAGAGTTGCTGGATATCTAAGTGCAGCTGAAGCATTAGCTGTATTTAATCCATTAGCAGAAGAAGTATATCCTTTAAATCAATATACACAATCAACTGCTGATGCATATGAAGCATTTATTAATGAGACAAATGTATTACTTACAGGTAAAGAAATTTATGAAGCTACTTTAGCATTACCTATAGAGCAAGCTAAATTAATTAAGAAAATTTCTCCTGCTGCAGATGATGCAGAATTAGTAGCATTGCTTGCTAACCCAGAAGTTGAAGGGGTAATTTTAGCTGAAGGTCAAACTTATAATACTCCAATAGATGTTAATCGTAAGTTTGCCGTTTACGGACCTAACCAAGGTATAAGTGGTTTATCTGCCGAAAGAAAACCTGAAGCACTTCTATTAGGTGGTATTGGAACATATGGCGGTGGACTAGAAGTAGATGGAGTTAAACTTGAAACTTATGGTGTTTATGCAAGACTAAATGAAATAGGCGATGTGGAAATTAGAAATACTATAATTAATGACATAACAACTGCTCATGCTGATGAATATTACGGTGCACTTTCTGGTATATTCTTAAGAAATAAAGGAAAAGTTACAATTGAAGCAGTTAAGATTACTAACATAAATCATCATAGAGCTAATAATGGTATTACACTTGGTTCTTATAATCCGGGTGCTGCTACTGACATAGTTATTCGAAACTGTCATATTGAAAATGTAACTCATAATTCAATCACAATTTCTACTTCAAAATCTATAAAGAGTGCAGAAATTGTTAATAATACATTTATTAACTGGAATTCTGATATGGATGAAGATGTTGGTGATAGTAAAGAGGGCGGAAGAGCTTTAAGGCTTTCATTCCAATCTGTTGAAGAACTACCATTCGAGTTAAAGATTCAAAACAATATTATGACAGCTCCAAATTATGAAGCTGCAGGTGCTCATATAACAGATGAAGAATTCATTAAGATTAACGGCACTGGCAAACTTGCTTCAGTTATATTTGAAGGTAACGTAATTTCTCAACCAGTTGCTGGATTATGCGTTTTAGGAATGTCTCCAATAGGCGGAGCTAACAAACCTTATGCTTACTTAAAGAATGCAGATGATTCTTATTCGTTTGTAAAAGTTAATGAATTTGTTGCAGCTGACTTTAATACTGGTTTAGAATTTGCTGGGTATTTAGCAGATGGTAACACAGATGTGCATACTGCAGTTAAAACTGAACTAGATCCATTTCAAGATTTATATACTGTAGATTCATGGACTGCTTACCAACAAGTTATTACTGATAATGGAGTTACTGCAGCATCTACAGGTGAACAAATCTATAATGCTACTTTAAATATTAAATTAGCACAAGCTGATTTAGTTTTGAAGTAGTAATTCCAAAAAAATAGATAAAAGAAGAGTAACCTTCGGGTTACTCTTTTCTTTTGCTTAAAGAGATTGTTGCAAAATAAAGGTTATTGTGTTATAATTTCTTTGTAGTTAAGGAGGTATTTGAACTATGATGAAAGGATGGCAATTTACTAGAACTAATGAGCCATTAAAATTAGTGGAAAAGGAAATACCTAAAGCTAAACCAGGATTTGTAGTTATTAGAACTGGTGCTTGTGGTATTTGTCATTCAGATGTTGGGACTCTAAGAGATGAGGGTTGGATGGCATTAATGAATCCCCCTGTAATTATGGGTCATGAAAATGCAGGAACAATCATTGAGGTCGGAAAAGGTGTTAAAGATTTTAAAGTAGGAGATCATGTTGCTATTTGCCCTACTGGACCATCAGGTGTTGGTGCTCCTGGTTATGTTTATGATGGTGGATTTGGGACACATATTCATGCCCCTGCTGCTGACTTAGTTTTAGTTCCTAAGGGAATTGGTATGGCAAATGCAGCAGCAGCTACTGATGCTGGTATGACTTCATATCATGCTATTTTTACAGTTGGTGGTGGTAAACCGGAAATGAATATAGGTTTAATCGGTATTGGTGGTTTGGGCCAATGTGGATTACAAGCACTAATTGCTTCTGGGTGTAAAAATGTTTATGCAGTTGATATTAACGAACATGCAAGAGAGTTAGCTAGAAAAATTGGTGCTAAAGAAGTTGGAAAAGACATTAAAGAATTTAAAGATAAGAATTTAAATTTAATCGTTGACTTTGCTGGCTTTGGTCAAACTACTACAGATGCTTTAGAAACTTTAGCTCCTGGTGGAACTTGTGTGTTAGTGGGTATGGGAAAATTAGAATTTAAAGTTAATGTTACAGATTTTATTGTTAACAACAAAAAAATTCTTTCATCAGTTGGTGGTAATAAAGACGACATTGCTGCTATATATAAATTAATGGCTTCAGGGAAAATGGAGCCAATGCTACATGAAATTAAATTTATGGATATTCCAAAAGGAATAGAAGAATTAGAACAAGGTAAAGTGAAAGGACGTTTAGTAGCAGTATACGAAGAATAATAATTTTCTTTTTTGATATAGGTTTATTAAAGGCTCATCTTGAAAGTTGAGCCTTTTTATAATAATATAGGTTATTAATTAGGCAAATTACTCTTACTTAATCCTTGACATTTATGATGAAATAGTGTATAATAATAAAGCACGTGACGAGAACATGTGTATAAATAAGTCTTTGAAAACTAAACAAACAAGAGAAGAGACAGGAATAAACTAGAAATAGTTTAGATAATAAATTGAGAGTTTGATCCTGGCTCAGGATTAACGCTGGCGGCATGCCTAATACATGCAAGTCGAACGGAAGAAATGAGAAAGAGTTTACTCATTTTTATTTTTTTAGTGGCGAACGGGTGAGTAATATATAGATAACCTACCTTTTAGTTGGGGATAACAGAGGGAAACTTTTGCTAATACCGAATAAAATAATTAGATGCATGTTTAATTATTAAAAGGGGCTCCAAAGCCCCGCTAGAAGAGGGGTCTATATCGCATTAGCTAGTTGGTAAGATAACAGCCTACCAAGGCGATGATGCGTAGCTGTGCTGAGAGGCAGAACAGCCACATTGGGACTGAGATACGGCCCAAACTCCTACGGGAGGCAGCAGTAGGGAATTTTCGGCAATGGGGGGAACCCTGACCGAGCAATGCCGCGTGATTGAAGAAGATCTTCGGATCGTAAAGATCTGTTATTA
>JAKPKF010000273.1 GCA_029553845.1 bacterium
TGTAATCAGTATTGAAAGGTAAGTTCACGTCATTAACTTTACTCTCGTGATATCTCTGCATATCCGATACTATCTCAGATTCTCGTTTTGGAGAAGGAGCCTTGAAGTTTCCAATGTCTTCCTCGTCTAAATAAGTAAAGAACTTCTCTGATAACAGCCTATTAAGGAGTTTTGTGTTGCCAGCATATTGTGTTTTTGCCCCATTTAGATTTAGTCCAATCTCATAGAGCTTCATCTGCAGGGTGTTTAACGCAGTTTTAATCTTTTGTTTTGAACTGGCAAAAATGCGAATATCATCAACATATCTACCGTATTCTATGCCGGCTATGGAAAGCATGATATGATCAATCTCATTAAGTAACAGGTTTGCAAAAACATGGTTTCCCAAGGGACCAATGGTTATACCATGAATTACTTCTTTCGGATCACTATGACCGGAGTATACGTGTTTAACCTCTAACAATTGCTTCAGGAGAAATACCAGAGGATCGTTACTGGGAATTCCAAACTCTTTTCTAATGGCGTTAATCAAATGTTCGTGGCAGACGCTATCAAAAAACGATGATAAATCTGTTTTCAGTAGTAGATTGTAGTTCTTCACAGCTGCCGCTTGCCATTCACAGAATTTCGGCCACCCATGTTTAGCATAATCCTCCGTCAGGCTGTTATTCAGTTTTACCTGTTCACCCCTTCTGTTGCTAAAACAATTATCTATCAACCTTGTTTCCAGTTCGTTTGCTATGGGTAAAACTACCGCCATCCTAGCGATATTGTCCTCGATATCAGGAGTAACAAAATTGCGCAATGCAAAAGCATTTTTCCTCTTCAATGCTCGGACAGCAACTTTTGTCTCGAAGTTCTGATAATCCAAAAGTCTGCTTCTAACCATCTTGATATATTTAGCCAGGTTAGCTCTGCAATGCTCAATCTGTATGGGATTGCAGAACATTTCCTTACTTACGTCATTCAATGTAAGTTTTACCGCGAGGCGGACATTATCTTCGGAAGTGATTTGGTCAAAAAGACTTTGCATTATTCAACCTTATCATATATGACATTTAACATAAGCATATCATGCTTACAATATGGAAGAGATAAACATAGTTGGAGCCATATTATTGTGAGGCAATAACTCCGCTGACCTGCATCCAGTACACTGGTTCCGAATCATCGTCTTTCTGAAACAGCCTCGTTAAACTCAGTCTTATCGGAACATCTAGGTAGTTTCCAGGTTTTTTGATCCAATCATCTCTTCCTACAATCGGTAAGTGACGATACTCATAACCGGATTGGTCAACAAAATCGCATCTTGACTTACCCATGTGATCACAATAAACAGTACACTTTCGACCCATTATAGCACCTAATGATCTGGTTCCTGATCCTTCTGGCAGTATCGGTTGCCCGTTAATTAACTCTATTTCATATCCAAAGATGGATTCAACAGATTCGTCTGCTATAGACTCAATAAAGCTACGAAACTGGACTCTGGACATTGAATCCAAGACTTTCACGGTTGAAGTATCAAAGGGATTATCCTCAATGTGCGGTGGCGAAGCTAGTGTTTCAGTATAAGACAAGTCTAGTTCTATTGTACTACCAAGATCAATCGGAGTATTAAAAGAACTAAGAAACGACTCCTTGATATGAGAACCTGGGATAATTGGTCGAATGTATTTCCTCGCAGCCATATCGTAACCGCTTACGCAAATATAGCCTATACTCATATTTGTAATACCAGTTATAATGATTCGACAAATCATAGGTGAATTATCCTGACATTATTAAGATGCTTGCCAATGTATTCTACTGCCAACCTGCGATGGCAATGGTCAGCAACAGGCTCTGAGCATAATAGAACTGCTGAATCGATTTGGTCAGTGACTATAGATGCAATAGCGTTACGACTTTCTAATAAATTCAAATACCCATTTTCGTATTTATGCCAATCTTCATCTTTGTGATACTGATCCCTAAGCTCTTTTGTCGGAGCGAAGATCTTATTCTCTACATATTCAATATCGCAAATCTCTTTCAGGAAATACTGCAAGTTGTCTCTGATTGTGAATCCAGCATATATATTTGTATTGCTTTGCCGAACATCTATCAGGGTCTTGATGTTATTGTCTTTTAGAATAGTGAAAAACTCTTTAGCTTTCTTTTGGGCAAACCCTATCGTGTAAAGGGTTATCTGCTTTTTCATAACGGTATCTCCATCTGATCAGTAGGTGAACTTATATGTCCCAGGTCCTGGGCTTCTCCGTTTGCCCTTATGTGTAAGACTTGGATTCCTTTATCAATTAGCGTATTGCTCACAATATAACCTCTATGGCAATGATTAGGGTCCTCTTCGCTACACATCAAAGCCACTTTTTTGCCAGTCTGTGCCAAGTTGATCAACTCCTGGATTCCTATCTGATACCAGTCCTTTTGTTCTATGTACTCACGAATGATTTTACCATCTGAACTTAGGACACTCTTGTCTTCTGGGCGACCTCCCAAAGCAGAACCCATGTATTTATACTTGATGCCAATATCTTTCAGACTTAGTTTCAGTTGCTGTTGATTAAACTGAGTAGCGTACTTGCTGCTTGGTACTGAACGAATATCCACGAGGATTTCGATTTTATTAAGTTCAAGCAATTCCAACAATTTAGTTACGTCATGATTACTGTGGCCAATGGTGTAGATTTCTGCTTTCCGAGAATCAGATATCTCACCAATGGGATCAGAAGGCTGCTCATTTTCGCACTGGGCTACTTTGACTACTGCGATACCGCCAGTAATAGTTGGTTCCTTGTCCAAAACTAGTCTTGATTTCAGATGCTCGTAGCTTCGGATTTGATCTAATACTTGCGTTACCCTAGCATTGTGTTGTTGGTGGATTACCGTGCTGGAAGTTGACATC
>JAKPKF010000308.1 GCA_029553845.1 bacterium
TGTATGGGCGTTAGAGGCACTTGATAAAGGTGTAGCAGAAAGTGCGTTCTTAACCTTTTACAGACAAGGGATAAAGAAAGGCTTAAAGCACGCTGATGCAATCTTTGAGGCTGATAACCTTGTTAGAAAATCCATAGCAGGCAGAGGCATAGGTGAAATGCCACCCTCACAAAGAGCCTTATTAACAAAGAACCTTTTACCATTTACTGTTGAAGTTAGAAATGCTTTGAATGTGTATAAAGAGTTCATAAATAAAGGAGTTCGTGGGGTAAAGACCCAAGACAGTAAATTAGTGAATGAGGCTGCTGGAGGCTTAACTTCTTTATTCGTTGTGTCATTTTTACTTAACAAGTTAGGTGAAGTGGCGATTGGTAGAGAGGGCATCTTGCCTGACCCAATAGATGTATTCTTTGAAGAATTAGACCACGAAGAATTTAGTGCTAATAGAGTTTTAACCAAACTAATAGGTGAGGCAATATCCACTCACCCTGCAGGTCAATATATTGCAGGTGCATTAGGTTCTGGAATGTACTTTAGTTCTCCACAAATGAAAGCAATGTTCGGTGAGAGCGACCCTACAAGGTATGGGACTTCCCCTATGTTGATAGGAACATTCACTAAACCTTTAGGGCAAGCAATCAGAGGAAATGATATTGATGTGTTATCCTTAGCAGGTGGGTTACTGCCTAAATTCGGTGGTAAGCAAATGGTACGTTCAATCAAAGGTATGCAGGATATGGCATTAATACCAAAAGAACATATTAGAACAAGTGGTATAAGTGCTGAAACCTATGATTTCCCATCAGGTAGGTCCGCAGGTGGTAACATAAGATATGCCATAGATGACAATGCAAACAACTATGTAAGGTCAATTTTACTAGGTTCGGCTTCCACAATGGAGGGTATGGACTATTTCTTATCAAATAAGAATGTATTAAGTGAAAGGCAGTCTAATGCTTTAGCAAGTGTAGGTGGTGGGAAACAGGCTGAAAAGTTCATTAGAGAGTTTCCAAAAGGTGTCGAAGAACAAAGAAAAGCAATCCTTGAAAGTTCATTTTCAAATGAGCAAAAGAAAGCATTAAGCGAGGCTTTAATAAAGTCTGATAAGAAGTTAGAATATGGAAACAAAGTAGATTATGACTTTAGTCTGTTGAATGAGAAAGTTAAGCAGAAATACTTAAAGGTTGCAAATAAAGGAATTAGCAAGCAAGTCTTTATGGACGCTATAAAAGGTGCAGACTTAGATAATAGTGGCAGAATAAATAAACAGGAGGCTTATGACTACTTAGAAAGGCTTAATTTAACTACTGTTCAAAAGAGGGCATTATTTGATATACTCTCCACGGCAAAAAATCCGTATTAATCATCCTAACCAAAAAAACAGGGTGGACAGGCCCTGTTTTTTGGTGGGAAAGTGAACACAATGGCGCCCCCACCCC
>JAKPKF010000318.1 GCA_029553845.1 bacterium
AACACAACTACTTCATTATTAGAAACGAATTCTTTATTGTCTTCTCGGACACATACTGCGTGACCAAATTTCCCATCAGCAGAATACATCACAACGATTCTACCTTCAGATGCGTGTTCTTTATACCACCACTTAGCTAAAACTGCTGCACCATCACAATCATCTACTAAATCTCTAGCTATAATTGTAATAACCCAAGGATTCCAATCTTTAAGATTATCCGCTTTCCATTTGAATTTACTCATTAACTCATTAAGAGTAAGATATGAATAATCATTTTTAATCGGTAAATATTTCTTTAGGCGATTCAATCTGAATAACCAATAAAAACAATTTACGATAAAAGACCAAGTCGGACATAGTATTTTTACCCAAAGTTTGGTCGCCAATAATTTAAAATTGGACATTTTAATTTTCTCCAAAGTATCGGCAAGAACTAGTATAAAGATTTTTTATACTAGTTCTTGCCGGTCAAAATTTATATTTTTATTGTGGTCCATTTACCTCTTGTACTAAACCATCAACAACAACAATTGTATATCCTTCCCCAACTGCAAAAGTACCACTAGTTCCACCAGAAGGACTAGTTCCACTAGTACCAGAGTCTCCCGAAGTTCCAGAGGTTCCAGATTCTCCTGAAGTTCCACTAGTACCAGATTCTCCTGAAGATCCAGAAGTTCCACTGGTACCATCTACTCCAGAAGTCCCATCAGATCCTGATGTTCCTGAAGAACCATCAGAGCCACTGGTTCCAGAAGTTACACCAGTTGCTGAAGTTCCAGAGGAACCAGAAGTTCCTGATGAACCAGATGTTCCAGAAGTACCTGATGTCCCAGAAGTTCCATCCGAACCACTTGTTCCAGATGTTACTCCAGTTCCTGAAGTCCCAGAGGAACCTGAAGTTCCAGACGTACCTGATGTACCATCAGTTCCAGACGTACCAGAGGTTATACCAGTTCCAGATGTTCCAGCAGTTCCTGAACTACCAGATGTTCCAGAAGTACCTGCTGTTCCGGACGAACCGGTAGCAGAATAAGAATAATCAATAAGTTCAGCCATAAATAATTAACCCCCTAACCAATTCTTTCTCGTATTGTTAGATCACCGTTAATATTTGCTACGATAATCACCCGAGAAATTCTAACACTTGATAAATTAATTGATAATACTTCACCTATAGTTAAAGTAAATGGTGGTGTATTTGATAAGCTCTCTAAGTAGCATCTAAATAAAAGACCACCAGCACCTTGTACTCTAAAGAATGTTAATTCTCTACATTTGTCTGGATCTGTAAGATAATAGTAATAAGTTCCAGCTCCAGGAAATACAAGAGGTGTTTCGCTAATAATTGGATTGTATAATGGTAGCTCGCCAGTTTTAATGACACTAGGATAAAGTGAACTCACAATTGGGTTAAAATTGTCCCCTGTAAATCCTAAAACGGCAAGAGCTGTATTTCCGGTAGATTTAATATAAATTTTTGATTCGAAATTATTGTATATCGGCGCGAGCAGTTTGATATGAAATCCCGCTCCAACTACTGGCTCTGCTGCAAAAGCTATTTTAGTAGCATCTGCCGTAGCAGCTTCGTATGCCAGATTAATTTCTGCAACAATTTGAGCAGCAGTTCTTGCAGCCCCAGTTGTTAATGTAGCAGTAATCCAGCTCGTGCCGTCATTCACCTTAAAAATAAAAGTATTATTCGCCGTAGTAATATTATATGTTTCGGCAAGAGTATTGAATCTGAAAACTTGCATTACTACTAAATCAACTGGATTTACATCACTTGTAGTAAATCCTAAAGTAGCGGCTGCAGTACTTCCAGTAGTTGCTATATAAACAGCTGATGTTTTATTATTATCCCTTGGAGCTTCAAGTCTGATGTAACCACCTTGATCAATTGCTACAGTAGCTCCATATGCAGCATTAATATCAGCAACAATTTGAGCGGCAGTCTGGGCTGCACCATTCGTTAAGGTTACAGTAATCCATGCTGTTTCATTATTAAACCGTATTAATAAATCCTCATTCCCAGCACCAATAGCATAAGTCTCATTTATCGAACTCATTACAAAAGCTTGATTATCGATAACATCTAAACTCTCTACTTCTTGATTGGGAATAAATACAGTTTGATCAAAATAAACAGGTTCTGGAAAATTATTTATGTATCTAGGCACAAGTGACCTCCTCTAATAATTAGAAATACATCCTCTCATATAATTTATCTTTCTCACAATCTGTTAATTCTCTAGATCCTGGTGGCAATAATAAAGAATAACATTCTTTACATTGCCTCCAAAAAGTAAACATTATAAGAAATATTCTAAAATTAAATTCCGGAATCATTGTTTTTAATATTCTCCATCTGAGAGTTAAAAATCTTTAAGAGAATTTCTAATTTATATTCTTCTGCCAATTTCATTTTATCGGCAAGAGCTAATTCTGGATCTTCATATATCTGTCTTCCAATGATAGATATATTCGGATCAATCTTTAATTCAACACATTTCTTTAATCTATTTTCGTAATCCTTTTCACCTTTTTGAATCTCTTGAAATTGTTTTGCTTTTTCATTTTCTTCTTCAATAACATTTTTAAGCTCTTCTTCAGTAATGAGATTTTTTGAAATAAGAAGTTTTTCAATACCAGCTGTAAGGACATCAACAAAATACAAACGATCTCTTAACTTCTGCGCCGATTGAAACAATCCAACAAATTCTTTTCTAGTAACAAAAGTATTACCTTTCTGTTCTAGCTTATTTTGTTTTGTTTTCTCATCTCGAACCATTGCTCGCTGAAGTCTTCTTCTCTGTTTTCTATTATATTTGGACGTATCTAATTGTTCAGCTCTAGGAATTGCTTCAAGCTTCTGTTCGAGTTTTGTTATGTCCTGATTAATTTCTTCTAATTTTTCAAGAGTTTCATCTTCTACTAAATCTACTTTTGATTCTTCCATTTTCTTAAAACGCCTCCATTTTTATTTCTTATTCTTCTTCCTTAAATTCATTTTCAAGTCTCTGACTTGAAATATATTTCTTAAAACATTTCTTACATACCCTATTTTCCATACG
>JAKPKF010000323.1 GCA_029553845.1 bacterium
AATGTAGGATCTTCCTTAGTTAATCTTACTAAAGCTTCTGTCATCTTCTCTTCGTCTGACTTTGTAGCAGGTTCGATAGCTTCAGAGACAACAGGCTCTGCGAAATCAATCTTCTCAAGAATGATTGGTTTTGCCTCATCACAAAGAGTATCTCCAGTTATTGAATCTTTAAGTCCAACTATTGCACCAATATCTCCTGCTCGCAATGATGGGACTTCCTCTCTGTCATCTGCATGCATAAGGACAAGTCTTCCAACTCTCTCCTTAATATTCTTTGTAGAATTCAATACATATGTACCTGCATCTATCTTCCCAGAGTAAACTCTGAAGTACGAAAGGTTACCAATATGTGGATCATTTACGATTTTGAAAACTAAAGAAGAGAATGGCTCGTTTTCATCTGGATGTCTTTCAATCTCTTCACCAGTCTTTGGATGAACTCCTTTAACAGGAGGAACATCAAGTGGTGATGGAAGACAGATTGTAATGTAGTCAAGCAATGTCTTTGCCATTGCAGATCTAGAATCTCCACCTAATACTGGGAAAATTTTTAATTCCAAAGTTCCTTTTCTTAATGCTCCATATAATTCTTCCGAAGTAAATTCTCCACCTTCGAAGTACTTGCTCATAAGCTCATCATCTTGTTCTACCAAGACTTCCAAAAGAATTGCTCTGTATTTCTCTGCTTTCTCTTTCATATCTTCAGGGATATCTATCTCTGTTAACTCTGGTGTATCTATTCCATCATATGTATATGCTTTCATTTTGATAAGATCAATGTATCCAAAAAGTTGCTGCTCTTTTCCAAGAGGCAGTGTAACTGCAACTGCTTTGTTACTTAATCTCGTTTTAATTGTTTCAAAACTCTTTTCAAAATCTCCTCCAATCAAGTTAATCTTGTTCATAAAACAGATTCTTGGAACTTTGTACTTGTTTGCTTGTCTCCATACTGTTTCTGACTGAGGTTCTACACCTTTTCTTCCATCAAAGATAACTGCAGCTCCATCTAGTACTCTAAGTGATCTTTCTACCTCTGCTGTGAAATCTACATGTCCTGGAGTATCGATAATATTGATTCTGTATCTCTTCTGATTGTAATCCCAGAAACAGGTTACTGCTGCGGACATGATTGTAATTCCTCTTTCCTGCTCTTGAACCATGAAGTCTGTAGTAGCAGCTCCTTCATGTACTTCCCCAATTTTGTGAACTTGTCCTGTAAAGAACAAAAGTCTTTCAGTAGTTGTTGTTTTT
>JAKPKF010000325.1 GCA_029553845.1 bacterium
ATAGCGAACAAGGTATATGGTAAAACAGAATTTACAACAAGAGGACATACATTTAATCTAGCAGATGAATGGCAAGAAATAGATTACACTCAGATCATTAAAGAAAGATTTGATATAGATATATTTAACGATTCAGATGAGAAGATACTGGAAGTAGTAAGAAAGAACAATATTGAATTAACAGGAGATATTAACAGAAATAGACTGATAGATAACCTATGGAAAATAATTCGTGCTACAATATCTGGTCCTGCTTTCCTTGTTAACCAACCTAAGTTTGTTTCTCCACTTGCAAAAGCACATGAGGATAATAAATCTTTAACAGAAAGATTCCAAGTAATAATTGCAGGAAGTGAATTAGGAAATGGATACTCTGAAATAAATGATCCACGAGATCAATTAGAAAGATTCTTGGAGCAACAGTCTTTAAGAGAAAGTGGAGATGAAGAGGCTCAGATGTTAGATATAGATTTTGTAGAGATGTTGGAATACGGTATGCCACCTGCAAGTGGGTATGGTCAGAGTGAAAGGATATTCTGGTTTTTGGAGAATCTAACTGCTAGAGAGGGAACTCTGTTTCCACAGATGAGAAATGAGATAGAAACCACAACTAGGGAGATATATGAAGGGAAAGTAAAATTTCCAAAGATTGTTAAGAAAGATTAGTAGAGAAAAATAACTAAGATATTTCTGCTATCATATTCCTATGGACTCCATAAAAGATATCCTTAATCAACTCAAAAAAGACAATGAACAAGAGGTAGATGAAAAACAACCATCCCTCATAGATACTCAACAATTAGCAACAAATCCAAACAAACTATTCGGTAATAAACATAAATATGTAACTACAGAATACCAAGTATATGGTTTAAGACTCGCTGGTAAACTTGGGGACAAGAAACGTGCGACTATGTATATTAAATGGGCAAAAGAGAAACCTAGGGCTATACTAGAAATGGCATACAGCTTTGCTATAGACTATCCAAATGCTAAAGACAGAAGCCGAATATTTATGTGGAAAGTAAAAGAGTTAGAAAATGAAAGAAAAGAAGGAAAAATTCAAGAAGATACTAAATAGAGAAGTAGGTATGTATCTCTCAAAAGAGTTCTCATATAGAGGGCAGATATTTGTATGGATAATAGCAGATTTCATAAAAATAGTAGGTCTATGCTTTGTATGGATAGCAGCTTCTAGATCTACCAATGATATATCTCAATCTTATGTAATCTCCTACTATCTGTTACTTCTTCTTGTAAGTAAGTTAACAACAGATTTTACTCCAGAATATGGATTAAAAAATATTGCTAGTGGGGTATTTTCTAACTATCTTCTTAAACCATTTAGTTATCTTACTGAATATCTTGGTATTAACTTAGCATCAAATGTTTTAAGATTTCTTATCTTTCTCCCTGCATTTGTATTTGGAGTAATTATTGCCTCGAAATTTGATCTTCTAATATTTGGTTGTAATCCGTATCACATATTTCTTGCATTAGTGGCGATAGTATTAGGCTTTCTCATAAACTTTTTACTTGGGAATATTCTTACTTTGATATCATTCAAGATTAAAGAAACAGATGGAATTAGAATCTTCTACTACAACATAGCAGCGTTTCTTTCAGGTGAGTATGTCCCATTTATATTTCTACCATTCGTTCTTCAATTTGGATTACAAATGTTGCCATTTAGGTACACACTCTCTTTTCCAGTTGAGATTCTCACAGGTAGATTGGGATCATATGATCTTAAATTAGGATTTTTTATTGCAAGTATATGGTTGATTGTACTCTGGCTTGCATACAAGCTGATATTTAAGTTATCTATTAAAAAGTATGAAGCTGAAGGTATTTAGCCATTACATAAAAGTATGGTTGGTTATAGTGAAAGCTAGCTTTAGAAGAAGCTATGTGTACAGAACAGAGGTATTGGTTAGATTTGTAAGGACTTTTTTCATACTTGGGGTTCAGATACTTTTACTAAATGCAGTCTTTGGTGACAATGAGATATATGTAGGATGGACAAAGAATGAAGCTTATCTTGTAATGGGTATATGGAATTTTCTTAATTATATGGGTTGGTCACTTTTTGGTATAAACCTATTCAATCTTGAAAACAAAGTAATTAGTGGAGAGTTTGATTTCTATCTTCTTAAACCAATCTCTTCAGCATGGTTTGCATCTTTCTGTGATTTCTTTATCTACAATTTTGTAACTGTACTATCTGGGTTGTCATTAATTGGGTGGTATATATATCAGGAGTGGAGTAGTTTGGAATACACAAATATCATATTGGGTGTAGTTGCAATATTTATCGCATTAATACTTTGGTATGGTTTCTACCTACTCTTTGCTAGCTTTACTATCTCTAATCCAAGAAATGGTTATCTTGTTGTAGCAAAAGAACTTTTAGGTATTACAAAATATCCAATTGATATATTTGGTAATACATTTCAAATATTATTCTATACTTTACTACCAATAGCTTTTCTAACTACTGTACCAGCAAAAACATTCATGGGTGAGGGAAGCTATATTGTTTTGCTCTGTGGATTACTTGTAGGAATAGCTACTGTAATAATTGGAAAAAACATATGGAACAGAAATATACGAAACTATATTAGCTCTGGTGGTTAGATACTGCTACTAGAACTTTGTCTAATACCTCTTTCGCAGATTTACCAGTCATAGGAACTGCAGATGCATATACATGACCTCCACCACCTAGCTCCTCTGCGATATTACTCACATCCTGATATCCTTTTGTACTTCTAAATGAAACATACCAACTATCTTCTTTGTCGAAATCTGGTTTGATTATGAAACCCCAGTGTACACCCTGTATATTTCTAATATATCTATCTCTCAAAAAACTTTGAGCTTCATTTACACCCTTCTGTTTTATATTTATTTCATCCACATCTTCTCTATCTATATACATATATGCCATGTCTTTTTCTATGGTTAAAGATTCTAAATATTTGATAATCGCAGGAGTTGTTTCTTTTGGAAATTTAGTATTCTTTTGTGTAAATTCTTCCATATCTATGGGGGAGATATCTTTTACATCTGCGAATATTCTAAAAGTGTCAGAGCTAGTCATAGAGTAGAGAAATCTTCCAGTATCTGAAACTATCCCATACTGTATTAGTTCTGCAACATCCTTTGAAACTCTTAATCTTTTTCCAAACATATCTTTGAATGTAGCATACACCTGTTCTGTAGCAGAGCTTCGGTATTCATTAATTGTAAAAATTTCCTGTGCTTCTACTTCAACGCTATGATGGTCTAGGTATACAATATTGGAACTTTCAAACGTATCTATCCCATCCTCAAGACAGAGTGAAAGATTAGATGCATCTGTAACGATTACTAAGTCAGCCTCTTGGTTCTCAATCTTTTCAACGATGTTAATATCTTTCATAAAGGGGATATTGATAGTAGGTTGTTGTTTAGCAAGCAGAGTAATCTCTTTTTTAGAAAAATTATCCTTTAAAAAGCCATATGTAGCTAGCATACTGCAAAAGGCATCTAAATCTGGTCCTTTATGTGTAAGGATTAAGATACTCTTAGCGCTCTTAATTCTTTTTTTAAATTCTTTTGTCTGTGATTTCATATTCTTGATAATACCAAGTTTGGAGAATATAATAAATGATTAGTAACAAGATATAAATTGAGGATATATCCTAATGATAGATGTTAAAAGAATAGTAGAAGAGAGAGAGTATGTGGAAAAAGCTTTACTTAAGAGAGTTGCAAAAGAGAATTTAGACTTGGATTCCATTGTAGAGTTGTATAACAAACGAAGGGATTTACAAATGCAGTTTGACACAAAGAGAGCTCAGCAGAACAGTTTCAATGAAAAGATGGCAAAGGTGGAGAAAGGAAGTGATGAGTTCAAAAGTACAGTAGCAGAATTAAAAGAAAAATCAGAAGAGGTAAAAAAGATTGAAGAATCTTTAAGAATGACAGAGAAAGAACTTAAGGAGAAGTTAGATGTTCTTCCAAATATTCCAGAAGAGGATGTAGTGGGTGGTGGAAAAGAGAATAATGCAGTTATTAAAGAGGTTGGGAAGAAGCCAACTTTTGATTTTGAGATTAAGGACCATGTCCAACTTGGAAAAGAATTAGGAATCTTTGACTTTGAAACAGCATCTAAGATAGCTGGAAACAATTTTGCAATGTACAGGGGACTTGGTGCAAGGTTAGAGTGGGCATTAATCAATTTCTTCATATCAAAGCACATAGAAGATGGATATGAAATGGTAATCCCTCCAAATCTTGCAACAGAAGAGTCTGCATACATAGCAGGACAACTTCCAAAGTTTAAAGAGGATGTGTACTGGGTTCAGGATGGTCTGTGTTTAGTGCCAACCGCAGAAACGGTTCTTACAAATATCTTCAAAGGAGACCTACTCGAGGAAAAAGATTTACCTAAGAAATTTTTTGCATATACTCCGTGTTACAGAAGAGAGGCTGGGACATACCGAGCAAATGAAAAAGGACTAATTAGAGTGCACCAGTTTAACAAAGTAGAGATGTACCATTTCACTACAGAGGAGAAATCGGAAGAATCTTTTGAAGAGATGGTAAACAAGGCTGAGGCAATAGTTACAGCACTAGGCTTACACTACAGAGTCGTTAAGCTTGCTGCAGGAGATTGTGCTGCAGGTGCGGCAAAGACATATGACATTGAGGTTTACATACCTTCTATGGACATGTATTACGAAGTAAGTTCTGTCTCCAATGTTAAGGAGTACCAATCTAGAAGAGGAAATATGAGATACAAACCAGATGATGGAGGTAAACCAAAGTATATGCATACTCTTAATGGTTCAGGCTTAGCTACAAGTAGACTAATGGTAGCTCTTGTAGAGACATACCAGAATCAAGATGGAAGCATAACTGTTCCAGAAGTACTCCGACCATTTATGGGGAATATAGATAAAATTTCTAAGTAATTAGAATGAGCTTTTTTTTCGGTTTTTTCCCAGATGAAAATACCAATTACAAGATAAGGAAGGTAGTAGGGGAAGTAGGAAGAGTTTTTGCTGACTTCCAGATTCCCGTTAGATGGAGTAAACCAGAAACATATCACATGACTGTATTGCATGTAGGAGAGAGACTTTCCATTTTCAAACGATTAATATGGAGATTCAAACTAAAAACAATATGTATAAAACCATTTAAAGTGTCTTTCAATACAGTAAAACTAGGAATTTCGAGGAAGTACAAAGAATTGGTATACCTAGATACTAATGATGGAGGAGATGTTATGAGAGAGATGCTTCTTGATATGCGAAAAGCTTTAAAACTGAAAGATGAGGGTAACTTTGTTCCTCATTTGACCCTTGGTAGGGTAAGTAAAGATCTTTCAGACGAAGAATATTCCAATTTATGTAAAGATTTAGCAGTAGTAGCAAAAGGTTTAGATATTGAAAAGATTGAATTTTATGTAAATGATATAAAATTAATAAAAAGTTCTGGAGATAATTATTCAGTCTTGATGAATTTAGTAGATCTTTCCAAAACTAAATCATAATTATCCACCCATATTGCATCTTTATTTCTTTTAAACCAAGTCTTTTGTCTTTTAGCATACCTTTTTGTATTTTTAATAATCTCATACTTAACATCCTCAATCGTTTTTGTACCATCAAAATACCCAGTAAATTCCTTGTATCCAATTATTTTTGAAACTGTAGAATTGAAAAGGTTGTTATCTTTAAGATAAATATTTTCTTTGAGTAATCCATCATCAAACATTTGGGTAACTCTTTCTGTTATATTTTTTTCTAAATGTCTTTTGTCTACATTCATAACAAGATAAAGGCAATTCATTTTCTCACCTCTTTGCTTGCCTAATTCTCCCTTCTCAATTATCCGTCTTAATCTCACTGGGTTTACAATATCACTCTCATTCAATTGATTTAGTATCGTTGAGTCAATCATGGAGTGTAGCTCTTTAATAGATTTGTTTTCTAAATCTTCTCTTTGTGGGGAAGCATCTTCCTCTTTAAGTGTGTAGTTGTAAATTACAGAGTCAATATATAATCCTGTGCCTCCCACTATGATTGGAATTTTACCTTTAGGGAGATTGTTTAAAATTTCTTTAACTTCTTTTTGGTATTTGTAGATATTGTATTTCTCTTTTACTGAGATATGACCGTAGAGGTAATGAGGAATTTCTTCGAATTCACTTTCTATGGGTCGTGAGGTTCCAATTCTAAGTTCTTTGTATATCTGTCTTGAATCCCCATTAATAATTACTCCGTTAATATCCTTTGCTAACTGCAAAGCAATTTTGGATTTACCTGAAGCTGTTGGTCCTGCAATTACAATGACCATGCTATTTAATTAGTCTAGGAAGAAGTATGTAATTTAACCAGATGGTTAAGATTGAAACTACTAGAGAAGATATTAGTAGAAAAAGAAGTGTTGAAGACACGAAGATTGTACAAAGACAAAACAATGTAATTAGCACAAAGGAAAGTTTAAATGTGTCTCTTAGGAATTCAGTGTACAGTATTTCAAATGTGAAGTTTTTGTTTCTCGAATTTAGACTGTAAAATCCAACCAAAGTTCCAAGATTTAAAATATTTACGAAAATTAGAATGAATGGTGAAAGGAGGAAGAGCTCTGAAATCCAGATGTCGAAGACAATCCTAAGAACGATGAAAGAAAGAATTGTTAGCAATCCCGATATGGCAAGAGAGACTATTGAAAAAAGAGTAAGATGCTTACTTCTTGTAAAAAGATATATACAAAGAGGAACAATTGCGAAACAAAGCAATGTAATTACAAGTGTTAAGAGTTTTTGATATGTTGTCCAGTTGTTCCAGAATGCTAAGAATATATCCATATTTATATCTTTCTTACTTTATTTATATACCATCCAGATAGTAGCAAGGTTATCTTGGAAATGGCAAGTAAGGCAATCGTGTCTCTTGCTACTATTGATATGTATCCAAACCCTAAGAATGTCAGTACTACTAAAACTCCAAAGAGAATAATATCTACATATACTACAGAATCTTTGTTCTCAGATATTACACGAATTAGAACCATAGTGAGTATCGCCTCTATAGGTAGAAGAAATGTATCTACAGGAATCTGTAAGAGTTTGAGAATTGTAAGGTAAGTGGAAATTGTTAGAATTGTAGCTAAGAATGATTTTATCAGAACAGGTTTAGATGCATTCTTGGAAATAAATAGATATATATATGAGATAAGTAAACCAGCAAATATTAAAACTGAAACCATGATGTAATTTGTTTGTGGAATATTTGGAATCATGTCTTTCTCGGAAGTTAAAGATATGTTAGTTGGAATACTGCCTGAGTTGTAAAGAATATCTATTATGTTAATTTCCTGTGGATCCTCTGTAGATACTGGAGGTGCAAATAACTTGTTTGGACCTGCTGGAACCTGTACGGGAGAAACAAAGCCATCTGTGCTTACTCCGACAGTCTGTCCCTCATACTGTGTTAAGAATTTGTTGAATTCTACACTCTTTGCTGGCCAAAGTTTAAAAATTGCAAAGTACGACTCTGTACCTGCACTGTTTTTTAATTTTGTAATATATACATTTCTAAAATCATCTCTATTCCAATCTGTACTGTTGTAGTTTGTTGCAAGAAGATATGCGTATGGATTTTCTGGATCTTCGTAGTTTACATCGTCCTTTCTTGTAACAATTTCTACTGCGAATCTGTTTTTAATTAGTTGCTCTGTTAAATCTTTCTCTTTAGAAGTGGTAATTGTAACCATGATGTCATTTCCCTTTTGAGCTACAGACATCTGTTCAACTCCGAATTTCTCTAATCTTTTAAAAAGTACATCTCTTGTTTTCTGGATGTCTTTTTGTTCTTTAGAATCAATAGTGAGAAGATATTCTTTTGACCAATAGGAAGAATCTTTTGTATTAAGATTGTATGGTGTGTTGTTTAGATATTTCTCCGTAAGAGGTAGCGCAATTAGTATTGTAGCTACAAATACTGAGGATATTAAAATTACAAAGATGTAATTTAGCAGAGACACTATATTTATGTTGAGTTTTAGTTTCGGTAACTTCATTCTAGAGTAAATCAGATATCTGTCCAAACAGAATTATCTTATCGTTTTCCAAGATATTCATCAAGAAGGGTTCTTTCTTTTTTCTAGCGAAGTCAAAATCTTCT
>JAKPKF010000333.1 GCA_029553845.1 bacterium
CGCATGTGCCATAAGCCAACAAACTTTTCCCGTCTGTAACTGCGTGTCGAATGATTAAAAAATCTTCGAAGCCAAGTAGCGTATCGTATGACCACGACTCGGGTGGCGCGGAAAATTCGTTCAGAAGCTTTTGCCAAGCGACTTCGTCTTCATCGTATAACCTTTGAAGAAGTTCGTCAACCTCGTTTTTGAGTAAATTGGCTTTTACTTTATCACTTTGTGTTGGCATAGGCTAAATAAATTAGGGGTTTTTTGGCGGATTTTTCCCAATAAAAACTCGTGGGCGGTCATCATTCCAAACTTTCCACCACGTCCCGTCGTACGAGCTTTGCTTATAAACAGCCTTCCCGCAACGGGAAGGAATCTCTTTTGCGACTTTTCCGCAGAATTGTGGATCGTAACTGGCGTTCATGATTTTGGTGATTTATTTTCTCTAACTTATTTTCTCTAACTACGCGAATAGATTGAGCACGAGTTGGCTAAAGTCAATGTTTTTCCAAAGAAAAAGCGGGAAAACTTTTAAGGGTTCTCCCGCTTTTGTGAGATTTTCAAAATCAGGCTAGTTTCGCCAGTTCCTCGCGGATATGTAGAATCAGATTCAGCTAGAATCATTAGATCCGCATCATGCATGATGTTTATCAGCAATTCAGTAGTCTCATTAAAAAGACTACCATTATTGATAGTCTTTTTATTAGATACGCTTAAGACTTTAAAATCTATGTGTATCTATAATACACATAAAATCATACATCTTAATAAACGGTAGAAACATATGCTTTAATGCAAAATACCTACCATCAATACTATGTTCATTAGGTGGACCGAAGTGAGTATCTTCATCAACTTGACACTCAGTAGTACTAAAACATTCAGTGAACGCTTTATATATCTTTGTATGGTAATATGATTCCATACTATAATAAGCGTCTCCACATAATTCCTGTATTGTATCTCTTAATACAACACTAAGTCTTAGACTGTAGGGATCGAAATATAACTGAGATTTGTTTTGCATTCTGCGTTCATACATCTTGATAGCTCGATGTACTACAGTAGATGCTCGAATATATTTGTATGTCATATAGTAACTCACTTACCTGTATATATGTTCAAATTCTTGATTGTGTTTTGTTTTTCCGTGTGAGATATAGTAGGTATTGTTTGATTAAAGTCAATAAAATTATTCAGACTTTTTATATATTCTTCATTGAAATTCTTCCAATGATTAGAAAGGGATTTAATCCCGCACCAAACACCATATATAGCAGCCACTAAAATTATGGTACTGATACCACATACTATATGAGCTGCAAACAAATCGATTGAGTTTACTGCTTTTATTTGGAGATTAAATAAACATGTTACACTGCATGTTGAGTGTTTAATTCAACCATTCCTGCACCAACACACCCTCTGTTCTTAGCTTCAACTATTCTATCTTCAACCCATTGCAAAAGTGATGGTAGCGTGCATGGTATTTCATCCTTTTTATATGTTTCCGTGACTGTAATATTTTTACGTTTCATATGTTTATAATGAATTGTATAACTTTCATTTATATTAATCAATTATAGACTGATACTTGGATATTACCACTCTCAACTAATGCTATACCGATACCGCGCTTATGTGATGCATCTATATTACATCTACCATCTTTCGGTGTACCAGTAAATTCAAAAGCTGAATGACCGTGAATAATGTAATGATTCTTCATAGGTGTATCACCCATTAAAAATCTAGAACGAATCCATGCCCAGTGATTCTCAGACTCTCTATCATTAAGCGGTATATTCGTCTTACTATTTTTAAGAAATCTATATACAGACTTTTTATTAATACCGTATGGTATACCACCATGCACTATAATTACATCACCAGATTGATAGTAGTTACTCCAGTTATCTATACCTAAATTATATTCAGTAAGTGTCTGATTTATATTATCGTGGTTGTTGATACTCCAACTACCACCATTATATAACCATATAGAGTTTGCATATTCCTTATATCCAGTATCAGACAATGCAAGAAACATCATCTGTTCATGATTACCTAGACACAATTCAGTATTAGGGTGATCTTTACGAAATTTACCTATCGCTTGTAGACATTTAAGTGAATCCGGTCCGCGATCAATAACATCACCGGAAAATATAGTTTTTATGTTTAGATTGTTTGCATGATCTAATACTTTACATAAAATATCATATTTACCATGGATGTCTCCAACTACTAATAGAGGTTCAATGGGGTGTATATTCATAATGTAACTTTAGTATACGACCCAGTCCACCGATCTTCAACAGTCCATTTATAGATGCTAAAAAATCTGTGCGAGTTTTATATTCCATAACTATTTATATAATTTGTATTATGCGTGCGGGTTTATAGCTTTTGCAAAATGTTGACGTTTAATCTTCTGTAATGAATCACCAACACGCCTACGTGTAACTTCAAAGGTTACAACTTCATCTGCAAGACCTCGCTTTATCATGTCATATGCATCTTGATATGTCTTAAATTCTTCTGCATTATCAGTAGTAGTATCATAACCGACCACTTCTTTGTTATGACAAACAAGATAACCAAGATTATTAGCGTAGGTGTAGTGTACAGTACGTTTATTATTCATGTATTGTATAATACCATATAATCACTCTCTTGCAAACATTAAATAGATAATTCACCCATCTTTAAGAGATAAATGTACAGATTTAATACCACCTAAATATCAAGTCTTCTTAACCCGCTTCTTCCCCTTCCTAAACAACTTATAATGTAGCGCGCCGATCTGCTCCTTGGTCAACTCACAACCATTGACAACCACAGAATTTTCTTTTACGAGAATTTCTTCTAGAACGTATTTTACTTCTTCTTTCTTGGCGGGTTCATCGACTTTTTGAAGGACGAAAGTAGGAAAAGTCCATTTATTATCTAGTTCCCACCCATACGAAGCCGCATCACCAGTAATTTTATATGTACGATCAACAAAATCATCCATATGACCAGACCATATATCACTCCACCCCATTTCGCGATCTTCCGCTTTACGCACAACCCTGACACTATCTCCAACCTTCAATCCACTTGCGTTATGAAAAGCGAGATAGTCATCGAAGTCATCGGATGTAGCGGTATTAATGGGCGCAGAATTCACTACTTTAAGAACGAAGAAGGGGACATACCAAGTATCATCTTTATTATTAATTTGGTAACAATCATCGTATTTACCCGTAACGACGAAATCAACGTCCAAACGGGGTGCATCAGGATCATAATCATTCCAGCAAACATACCCATAATACCCATATTCCCCATCCTTCCATCCGCGCAAAACCCTTACCGTGTCACCGATCTTAATTGGACAGGTGTTGAAGAGTTTAAGATATTCTTTTGATGATGTCATAATAATCAAGTTTGGTTTATAATTGATTATAGTTCAACAATAAAGTTATTATCACGCCACTTTTTACGCTCATCGGGGTAACCTCGGGGGTTACAAATAAATGCAGTATTTCCTATATTAGTACGATATGAGCTATGAGTATGACCATACACCCAGTATTTTACTGATGTATTGATGTTCAGTAGATGTGAACATTCTACAGCAAAATATGGATTAAATGCATCATTTGCATATTCCGGAGTGATACAATAACGTGATGGTATCCAGTGTGTTAGTAATATTACTTTACCATCTTTATGCTCAGTAATGGTTTTAGTGAGATATTCACGAGCTTGATTATGTAGAGATATATAATCATGTGGGGTGATACACCCACTCTCCTGATCATTATGAATATACCCAAAATCATTAATCATCTTATATCTTGGGTGTGTAGATTCTACTACACCATTACCGAAAAGATTGAAATCAGTATATAGTGGGCTACCTACAATAACATACCCATTGAATGTGGTATAATTATTATCCAGGAAGTTGAAATATCTAGAATGCAGAGCTTTATCATGTAAGAACTCTTTAGCTTGTAGAATGGATGTACCATAAGCGTCATGGTTACCCATAACATAAAAACACGGTACACGTAATGACTCAAGAAACAATTCCCAATTCTGAGGACTATTAACTTGACAGGCATCACCGGCACAAAATATACAATCCACTTGAGTGTTAGAAATAAAATCGAACAGTATTTTATTCCGAGTTTTACTCCAATGGTCAAGGTGTAGATCGCTTAGTATTAATGCTTTCATGTGGAGTATGATTACTTCTTTTTCTTGTTAATACAAGCCCATTCATACAACTTCTTAATATTACTAGTACTCATACCGTCATTAGGATCTGTATGAATTACATGTGGAGTGATATCTTCCATATCGAAAATGTCATCATCTAATACAATAAACTTATCAACATCCGCGTGCTTATCTAACCATTGACGAATTTCTTTACCACGAGATCCACTAATTCCAGTCTTCCAATCCTTATGTAAATGTTCTGTAAGTTTATGCTCACTAAGCCGTACACCTAAAATATCTGATTTATCATAAGGGTTAACACAATAATGTCTCCATGATGAAGATATTACTATTTCTACACCACTCTTACAAACCTCTTTAATAGCCCTAGCACCTACAGGATCCCACGAATCTATAATACCTCTACGTTTACGAGCGTATGCATAGTGTGCACGTAGTGTACATAACACACCATCAATATCTAGGAATAAGATTTTCATTGTTGTTTAGTAAACTTAAGGATTGGTAGATCATAAGATTCACCTTGAACGGGTATAACCTTAGTTTCAAGTGATTCTGAAGTTACCTTAATCATAAACACATCACCATCTGGCATTTTTGAATCATACTTCCAGCCCTTCTCCACCAGTTGCTCAAAATAAAGCTCTTGAGTTTCAGATAGTTTAAGATCTTCCATGTTTATATCATCCATACATATATAATAACTATTAACGGTATATGTGCAAGGGTTAACACATAAAAAAACATCTCACTAATAATAGTGAGATGTTTAATACTTCTGATATTTTTAATCTGTAAGCATTTCAAACTCTCGAATATAATCAATGACGGATTCCGACCAACCATCAATCGATGTCCACTTACCGTAACCTACACCGTACTGAGTATTAGCAACATTGATCATGTAAGCTTTATCCGTGAGAGGTGCTGGTGATATATCCTGTGCTTTACCGGTACATCCCGAGGCATAAGAGTGGGTACCGGCAGCGCTCATAACATGCCACTCACCATCAGTTAAGACGATGATGCGATCATACCCCTCTTTATTTGCTTGCTCAACCGCGAGACCGCCGCAACTCCATCCATTTTGGGTTTTGGCGAGTGCATCCCGAAGGGCGAAACCCCGGCGCGGAGGAATTGAATAAGATTGTTGGTTAAAAGCGAAAATAGAAACTTCTTCGCAAACTTCCCTAACCAACATACTCAAAGCCGCTGCCGCTTCAAAACGGTCAATTTCAGACTTAACAGATACTGGCGCACCAACCATTGATGGGGATGTATCAATGATGAGCGCGGTTTTACCTTTCAGCTTCGGAAGATCAGCACAACCCCTAAACATTGCTTGTTCAAGTTCTGGTTCAAAGTGTGGAGCATATTTTGCTGCTGAAATAAAACGGAACGGTAGAACCCTGGAAAAATTAACAGACGTAAAAGCCTTACGAATTACATCGCGGCTAACTCCACACTGTTCCATATTACGAAGATTACGCAGAAAAGCAAGACCACCAAGTTTACCTTCGGTAATAAGACGAGTCCATTCGATACGCTTCTCCTGCTCATTCTTACAAGCTGAAATTGCAACTTCCCAAGTATCGGGAGTTTGTAGAGTATCATTGATTAACTTAGTGAAAACCGATTTTGCGTGTCGATGTACCTTACCGCGAGAGTATGAAACACCTTTACCGCTCTTTTTATCGATAGCGGGTACTAACTTTCCTCTCTTACCCTGAACATCAGTAGGTACTGCATGTGTCAAAAACAGAACATCGCGTAGCTTAACTTCATTCTGTTGATTATACTTTGCTAGAGAATATTCATCAAACTTACTGAAAGCTTGAGCTAGACCTCGTTTAACTTGAGCACTTAAAGTTTTCTTACCGCCATTAGTCTTCCAATAAATTGAAAGAAATTCAGTCAATTCATCAGGACGCTGAATAACCTCACTTAAAATGGTTGAAACAAATGACTTGTGTGTATCATGTCGTGCCATTTCACGAGCGATAAACAGTGGTACGTGACGAAGATGCTGATCATTACGCGCTTGAATAGCGAGTGAGGCAACCTTATCAGGTGCAACCTTAGGTACAAGATTTGAAATTCGCGCAGCAATCTCTTCACCACTTTCATAGAAACCGGATTCCCAAAGCATAGTCGCTAAGACCGTGCGCTTGAGTTGAAGATATGGTGAGATGCTTTGAACGCGAGCACCCTCGTGGTTGAAGACTGGCTGTGACTTAGCGGGTTTATTTGTTTTAGACATGGAATACCAATGTTTATGTTGAAAAATAATGGCTGTAGGGAATAATCGAATGAGGTCGTGACCACGTCTTTAGAATAGAAGTAACCCCATTCTACACCACTACAACCAAAATATGAGAGTTTGGGGAATATTCGATTAAGGTTGCCGTGAAGGCGGATATTTTACATAAGAAGTAACCCTAAACTACCACCACCAAACTCAAAAAGTGCGCTCGCTAGGAATTGAACCTAGATATCGATCTCCAAAAGATGAACTGCTTATCTATCACCACATCGCAATTCGATAGGAATAAACGATAAACAGGTTTACGCGTCCTAACCATTAGACGACGAGCGCGAATGTTGAAAAGAACTTTAACTTGATTCAAATATAGTATGATACTTTCATAATTAGTCAAGTGTTTTTATAGAAATTGTTCTCACAAACATCACCATGCAATGTAGTCGGACAAGAGCCTTCCCTCTTTTTATGCCGATTAAGCGCTACCTGCATCGAGACTGCCAGAAGGTTCGGGGTCAGTGTGATGTTGTGAGTTTCTTTATGGGAGCTACCCACAAGAGAAATGCTGATATAAAGAACTAAATTATAGTGGACCGATTCACACGATCCTTAGCCTGCCAGTTCTGCATAAAGACTCTCGTTAGGCTTTAACGTTTCCTTGTAACCCGACGGCTCCCATGGTGCGCGACCTTTCGGTAAGCGTTGGAAACGACTTGTGGTCTGGGGAAATTTGTTTCGACGCTCGCCGGAGTACACAAAGAAGTAATTAATTTCTCGTGCGCGGTAAGCACGTTACTCCCGCATAGGAATCGAACCTATCGTCGAAGATGTGTGAAAAGAACTAAAATGGTGAGTCGAGCAGGTGTCTTGCGATTCCTCGGCTCAAATATCCTTTCGGTCCTGTTTTGCATGTACATGACAAAATTAGTGAGTTTGTGTAGGACTCGAACCTACAAGAGAGTTATCAAGTTTCAGTCCTTCTACTCCCAGTGGCTTTCACCTACCAACTGAAGTTGGGTCATAGGTTACTGACCTCCACGTCTGCCATTTTCGTCAACAAACTCGTGATTGTTATAAACTCTCAACCTATCAGTATGTTATACCAATTCCGTCAAATAGACATCAACTAGTATGGACGGCCCCCCTCTAGGTGCGTCTATCCGCGCGGAGGTTGAGAAGTTAAAATAGAAAAGAACAAAAAAAGAAATAGGCCGGTTGGGTATTTCACCCATTATTCGGGAAACGCTTTCTTTTATAACGTTCCAATGTCAGGAAAGAAAGTATGATTTACTCTCGAAGGCATCCGGTAATACCTATACGAATCACTCGTATTGAGGTCGCGTTTTCAACATTTAATTACACCGTGAACTACCACGCCCTAAAGGGCTGTGGCTTCCTGCTTCACAGAAAAACCAATGTTCTTCTCCACAGGCTTAAAATCCCGTCGTTCCGACGGTAT
The DNA here is from genome assembly GCA_029553845.1 of bacterium. The sequence goes on from JAKPKF010000333.1 coordinate 7,944, forward strand.
AAAATTATTTACACTAAAATTCAAGAATTTTTTGTTTTTTTTGTAAGATTTCTTATTTTTTTCTTTAAACACCCTTGCGGACCTGTATCCCGGCGCTAAAGCGACCGGGTTTTAGGTCCGTCAATTTTATAAAACGCAACGGATATGGTGGGAAATTGTTATGTAAAGAACTCTTAAACTTCAACCGTTATATCAACTGGTCGAACTATTGCAAATTTATATCCCGTCCGCGGATCAACACTCGACGAGACCATACATTCTTCATCTAACTTCTTTTTAGTATAAAGAACGCTATCCGTATCAAGTCCGTGGGGTTCAAAGAAAACAAATACACCATGTTCGTTTACTTGAACTCGCACATATGTTTTCTTTTTATTCTTCTTCTTTTTCTTGCTGTTTGTCATGTTATTGTTTAATTTATACGACCTATTATACAAATCTTATCGCTCAAGTCAAGAGTTTTTCTTGAAAATTTTCTCTCCCAACAAATCCACCGTAAAGAATTCTAAGCGCGCTACTTACGATCGGTTTGCTTTCCCAAAACCCAAGTTGCCACTTTGTTACCTCAGTGGGAGAGAAAATTATTATAAAAGAACTGAAATTGTTGAGGCTTTTTATCCCGCAATGAGATTCGAACTCACATCACCAACTTTGGAAGTTGGAAATTTTACCATTTAAACTACATCAGGAAGCCTCGGTTGGGTCGTGTGTTGATCAAGCACCGATACCCATTTATCGTTTTACCGACAAATTATTTCTTAAAGAACATTGACGATATTGGTCAAATTACCAAGTTACGTCAAGAGAAAAATCAGGAAAGTTTTTGTTTCGTTGAAACCATACTCAACATATCTTCATATGCGGATAAAGCAGAGTCAATCGATTCCTTTAATTGTCTAATTTGATCTAAGGATAAGATCCTACGGTTCCTTTCATTATCACTCTCAAAACTCAATTCAAACCCAAATTTTTTATTGAGTAT
>JAKPKF010000347.1 GCA_029553845.1 bacterium
CTTGCTTCTCTTTGGTTGAGTCATGATCTTCTCCTTGTTCTTTAGTTTTGTCAAAACCATCAAAACAAAGAGCGGGATCCGGCTCAACCTTTTTCTTCATCGGGCGTTACCCAATTTACACCAACCTTTGAGACACTACCAGAATCTTTGGTAGTTGTTTTCTCTTTTATGTGGTAGTCTATACCTCGCCTACTACAAAAGGTAACAACTGATGTTATCGCATCATCGTAGAAATCTTGAAATCCTAGATAGACTGATACTAACTTATTATAATGCAATCTCCCAAAGATAATCCTATCAGTAAAGGAAACTTGACTGAGTAATGATCTCAGGTCTTGCTTAACTATATTGGGAGTGGGATACGGCTCCATACTCACCCATGTTTTACAACCCATTTCATGAAGGTTCTTCATGCTTGCCAATCGCGTGGGATAATCTGCAGAAAATGGCTCATACTGCTTTCTAAAGCACTCGTCGAAAGAAACCAAAGAAATGCCCCATTCATGCTTTCTATCGAACTTAGAAAGCTCGTGAGGGAGAACTCCTTTAGTAAGTGCTGTGCATTTTATACCATAATGATCCAATAGCTTGATGATCTCAATGCTCATTTCAGTTACTTCAGGATATCCAAACATGAATGGGTCGGTAGTAAAGCAAAGATGCACGGATTTAATGCTTTTCTGCTTCTTTGGGATCTCTTTCTTTAACAGATCAATAGAGTTTTCAACGAGCTTGGGTTCCAGCCAATCATGATAGTCTTTTATCCTACCAAATCTGCGAGCCATCATAAATGCGTAACAGGGATAAGTGCAACCATGAGAACAACCCAACACATGGTTAATAGTGTAGTCGCCGTATTCTACTCCGGTTTTATACAATAGTGATTTTCTAAGTATTCTATACATCAGTGTCCTTTGGCAATCTGAATTTGACAAGGGCGTCGACCTTAGTGTAATCATACCCAATATAGTTTGATCTTGTTTTCGATGTGAGAAACTCCCTTTCTAAGAATTGGTTTTGTTTCCAAACCTCGTTGAAGTGACGTGGAAGATAACCTTGTCTTATTACGGTATCGTAGAGCTCAATATTATCAATCATCTTGTCAGGTTTTGCTGAAATGTGCTCCCTTATTGTTAGAGATAGTTTATCTATACTCGCTTGTTTCCATTCTTCCGCTATACTTGGAATTATTTCTCCAGAGAAGTTCCGGCACATCTGCGATCCTTCAAAGGGATCAATTGCCCATATCGTTTCATTAAACTTTTCCAAACCATATACATTGGAAGAGACAAAGAATATGGCATACTTATTACTAGTTTGCTGGTTGTTTAAAATAAAGGAACCCGAGTAAAATCCTGCTCGTGAGAATCTTGATGTAATTAAATCCACTATTATCGACAAATCAGTGGGCCTTCCTGAAATTGACATGAAAGTCTTCCACTTATCAAGTGTTGGATTACTCTGTGGACTATCGATAAATCTATAGATGAAGCTTACAGGCAGGAAAAGCATGATTTCTGTGTTGGGGTTTTGCTTAAGATCAAGAAGGGTTTCAGGTGGAGTATCCTTATATCCGTAAGGATCAATAAAGAAAAGCACCTTTGAGTTTTTCTCATGATCATGACGTGAAATGATGTTACCGACTTCATCCTTGAACTCTTTACACTGAACAGAAACTTCAATGTTTGCAGGTCTTGCAATCGAAGCCAATTTTATCTGTAATTCTTCACAGAAGGCCTTGTTTTTATCGCTAAGATGTACTACAATGCTTTTTGATTTCGGATAAATACATGCCGACGATATTGCTTGCTTAACACTAATCAGAGCACTGCCAACTTGCCCTCCATCGGTTTCACCTTTACCGCAAAATAGGTCATATATATGGATTGTGTTAATGTATTTGGCATTAAGCAATATCCTCAGATATTTCTGGAGGTATTCCTTGTAGAGCTTAAGTTTCACTTCTGTATGCATTGAGAATGAGTCAAAGAAACTATCGCTATTCATCGATTACGACCTTTACCCAGCGTTAGTAGGTTCTGCATTGTATTACCACCTCACTCTTACACATTAAAGCTCTCGATTAGACTGACCTCTTCTTCTGTTAGGCAGAATAAATCATAAACTAACCTGTCGATCTTAAGTTCATTTTCGGAAGTGTCAGAGATTGGATTATTTGCTTTTCTCATCATAATCTCATCAACAAGGTTGATAAACTCATTCTGGTCATCTGGGGAAATTCGCTTAATCGGAATTGCTGATAAGGGCGTATTAAACAATTCAAGAGTGTTTCCTTTTCTTTTCCCTCTATGATAAAGCCATAAGTAGTAGAGCTTGCTATTCAATAGGGCTAATAGATACTTCAAAGATAGCGTTGTATCTTTTTGTGTTATTATGTAGCAGTCAGACCTGCAAAACCAGTCAGTCTCGTTATACGCGAAAGTATTCTGACAAGATCTGTATGGAACCACAATTTTTGAAGAAGTAAATATTGTCTCATCACGGCTTCTGTGAAGTGATGTCCAATGATATTTCTCTTCATATCTGACTAGCCTCTCTTCAAGAATTAGTTGAAATTCTTTCAAATGCTCTATGTTAAGTCCCAAATGTTGGTGTAAATTCCAACTCATTGTTTCTCTGGTTGTTTGAGGGCATCTGACATCCCTCGTTACTCACAATCTATGTAAGGCCAAGCGACCAATTGCATTGTTTTCTTCTTGTTGATCTGAG
>JAKPKF010000170.1 GCA_029553845.1 bacterium
AGTCAGGCTAAACAAACAATATTGGATTATGCATCTAAAGGTTATTATATCACCCCAACACTAAAAGGTTCTGATAGTGTAGACGAAGGAATAAGTGCGGTTAGAAAGAGGTTACAAATAGACCCCATTACAAATAGGCCAAAGTTGTTTGTATGCAGAAACTGTGTAAATACTATAAGGGAATTTGAAAACTATTCTTGGTATGGTTACGACGATAGTGCTATTGAGGTAGATGAAATGATGAGGCTTGCTAACAAAAGAAAAGACGCTCCTAGAAAAATATTTGACGATGCAATGGACGCCCTCAGATATGTGATTCAATATCACAGCCCTGTGGGAGACCAGTATGTCGTTAAACATACTAGACGTGTAAGAAACCCGATTACGGGTTATTAACGTATTTAAATTATTATTTATATTTATATGAAAGTTCGTATAAAGAACAATCGGCTAGCCCTAGAGTGTCATATAACGAATCTGGATGAGGCTCCAGAAGACAAGCTAAGGGAAGCTACAGCAAAGTTCCAGATAGGATGGAACAAGTTTACCTCTAAAGAGGTAGAAGTAATTAACAGGGGAAGGTCTGTAATGAAGACACAAGAGACCCTGGAGCCAAAACCTAAGAAACAAATCTTAGACGAGCTTAGAAATAAATTAACAATTAAGTTTTATATTCCTAGGGAATATTGGACACAAGAACAAGCAGACGCTTTTGCAACTAATGACCTGTTAAATGAAAAGGATATTGCTAGAGAACAGGAGGTTAAGAAGGCTGCTGGGATTATGGCAGTGCTTCCTCCTTACGAAGAGACTAAAGATTCCCTTAAAAGGGCAACAATGTTTGCAGATGTTACAGAGCCCCAGTGGGAATATCTAAAGGGGGTCTTTAATAAGAAGTATACAAGGATAAAGGACAGTGAAGGAAGAACTATTGGAAAGAAAGAGAGTTATGTTCATAGGTTAGTTGCTGAGGAGTATATTCCAGAAAACGAAGAAGACGAAAAGATTCTTAAAGAGAGAGAATTAAGAAAAGATAAAAAGGAGGTTAAAGATGAAGAAGCCAAAGCTTAATGAAGTCGTGTATGAAGTAATAGAACTAGGGGAATCGTCGTTCCCTAGTTCTGTAAAACTTCAGGACCTCGACAGAATATTTGAAAAATTAAAGTTCGGAGAGGTGGTTATCAAGGTAATTAATGGAGAGATTGAGTCAATTCAAGTCACTCACCACTATAAACCAGTGATTTTAGACGAAACACTTGACACTGAGGAGAAAAAAGTGTAGAATATAAGATTGAGTTAAACATATAAAAACATGAGTAAGTCAAAAGCTATTACTTTAGAGAGCTACCTAGATGGACCAGCTGAAGATTATGTAAGTAATTACAAGATTTGGTCTAATAAGTACGAGTGGAAGATTGTTGGAAAGGTAAAGAACAGAATACAACAGATGTACAATGCTAGGCAGAACTCTTGTAATCTTGTAAATTTTGATGGTTCTAGAAGTTGGGATAAGCACTGGGATTTAATGGAAAAGGATTACCTCATGTGGGCTGAATATGACGATACGGATAACTGGGAGAGTAATCTTAAATCCAGTATTTCCTATAGGACAATAGCGTTCTTAGATGCAAAAGAGAGAAGGCAGGGAATAAGCTTCCTGGTCGAAGCTAGAAATGAAGAGGATGAAAAGAAGGGTAGGGCACTTGTTTATAAATACATGATAGACGATTACCTTAGAAGGAATACAGATGTAAGATATAAGTTTCTAGACACTTCTAAGAGGGCTAAAATATTTGGAACTTCCATAGCGTACATTCCGTATACGATTAGGACAAGGGAGGTAATGTTTCCAAAGGATATAGATATTAAAAGGAAGGATTTAAAGAACGGATTAATACCAGAACCCCAGTTTGAGAAGAAAGTTATAGTAGACTTTGAAGACATAGACTTTGTTCCTTGGGATATAAGGGATTTTTATATAGACCCTAACGCCCAGTATTTACATGGCACTAGTCATGCCGCAACTGATGCCGCTGGAATTTTATACGTAACCCCTGCGCAGGTAAAACTAATGTTCCAGGGAGATGCTAGTATAAAGAACCTAGATAAAATTGATAATGTTGGAAATACAGAGAGTTTCAGTAGCCCATTCTTCAGGCCTCCTAGAGATGCAGAAAAGGGTTATGGAGAGCTTATATACTATTACAATGTAGAGACAGATTCGGAGGTTATTATTTATGAAGATATACTTCTAAAAGAAGGACCCATTCCTTATATAGATAAACAAATTCCTTTTGTAGCATTTCACTTTATAAGACATCCTGGGAGTTTCTATGGAATGAGTGCTGGAGATGTAACAATTCAGTTGGCTGCTGAGGATTCTGCAATTAGAAATGCAAGATTGAACAGAATTAAGTTTGCTACTAATCCGCCTACATTTGTTGGTGCAACTATCTTTGGAGATGTTGATGACCAGTGGGATAGGATGGAACCTAATATGCTTATTAAGGTTGGTGATGTAAGTCAGGTTAGACCACTAGATTTGCCAAGTATTCCATTTGATTCGTTTAGAATAAGTGAAGAGCTAAAGGACGAAGCTATTATGAATACTGGTGTTAACCCTCAGGGAATGGTACTACCAATGTCTTCAACCCCAGCAACAAACACACTGAGTATGAAGGAGAATATTTCCGACATGGTGAATATGTATGCTGACAACCTTATGTTTGGAATGACTGATTGGGGAAGATTCCTTATAAGCAGGGTTTCTCAGTTTTATAGCAAGCCAAGTAAGAAAGCCTCTCTGGAGTTTAATAAGAAACAAATGAGAGAACTGAGGCTTGAGGACATGGAGCTTTATAAAGACAAGAATGGAAACTATAACACACGAGAAATAAAGGGTGCAAAGATAATTCCCCTTGAAAAGGAGATGTTTAAATGGGAAGGGGAGCCTAGGGTTTATATAAATCCAGACTTTGTATCACCTATATCTCAGGCATTTAAGATGAGAAAGGCGGAAGAGATTTTGCCACAGCTTGTACAATTAGCAGGAGAAAGAGGAGTTATGAGAAAAGATGGTATAACCCCAGTTATAGATATTAGAAAACTTACAAAGTGGTACTTAAAAGAAATGGGTATGTCTGACCAGGACCTCTTAATAGACGATGATGAGGATAAGATAGAGGAGGTAAGGCAGGCTATGAAGCAACAGGAAGAAATGCAGAAGGGTATTATAGTCCCTGGAAGGCCAGGAGAGCCAGTAGCACATAGATATACACACGCAATGGAGTTGAAGAGGGTTAATGACGCTGTATCTCAGCCTGAGTTTGCTATGATGAAAGAGACACAAGACCCACAGATATTAATGTTGGCAGATTCGGTAGAGAAATATAGAAAAGTCTTAACAGAGCATTTGAGAATAGATAACCTTTATGCAGACCAGGCTGCTGATGCTACTATTTCAGAATCAGATGCAATAACACAGGTTAATCAACAGATGGTGGCGCAGGAACAACCAAATATTGGAATGCCAGTACAGCCACAAACACAAATGCCAGTCACTGGACAGCCCGGAATTCCAACAGTAAATGGAGAGGGAGGACTTCCTAACCCAACAGGAAGTGGTATGCCAGTTCCAAATAACCTTTCCCAGGCCGATATGACTGGACAGATTTCAAGTGGAATGGTAATGTAATTTAAATTTTTAATAAACCAGTAATGGAAAAATATACTAAAGAGGAAATAAAAGAGAATAGAAGGAAGGTTGCAGAGATGGCAAAGACCGAAGGGTGGCCATTAGTAAAAGATATGGTAAACACATTTGTGTTAGAGACAGAAAGAGAGATAATGATAGCGCCAGCAGAAGATAAAGATAAGATGTTAGCTCTTGCAAACAAGCTTAAATTTGGTACTGGTGCTCTACTTTGGTTTATACAAGAAGTAGAAAAAATAAGAGAGGGGCTTGACAATTAATATAGACCTGTAGTATAATACTATAGTAACCATAAAGGCTATTGTACTGGCCGTAAACTCGCGAGTACGGACGGTGACAATAGCCCTTATGGACAATTAAATTCTTTAACAAATTAAAATGGCAGAAGTAGAAAAGCAGGCCATGGACTCTGTTGAACAAACAGTAACTCCAGAGGCCACTACAGAGTCCTCCTCCACACTTGAGAGTGGTAACGAGGAAAATGCTAATTTATCTCAAGAAGTCGAAAACATAGACTGGAAGAAAAGGTACAGTGATAGCTCCAAAGAGGCGGCTCGTTTAAAAGAGGAGGCTGAAAGGTATAAACAATTAGCTGAGGAACATCAGCAAAGGCTTTTAGCTCAAATCACTAAAACAAGAGAAACTTACGAGGAGTTTATCAATGAGCAAGGGCTCTCTCCGCAGGAAAAGGAGTACTATATGAATATCTATGATACTCAGATAGCACCTTCTAAGCTTCTTAATAAGAACAATAATGCGGTAACAGAGCAAACCGGCAGTACGCCAGCTCCATCCTTGGACCAGATACCTAGACAGGAAGACCCTGTCAGGCAGGCATGGATGAACAGACTGGACTCTCAAGAAAGAGAGAGATGGGAAGAACAGGCTAATGCAACTAGAGAATTCTTTAGTAGAGAGGAGAATAAAAAACTTCCTCCACTAGTACAGGAATCTATAAGAGCAACGGCGGCAATGTTAGACCAAGAGTTTGGCTACAAACCTGCTGAGGCTTTGGCAGTTGCAAGAAAGAGACTTTTAGAACCTGAATCACTCATAGACGAGGGCTATAACGAGGGGGTCCGGGACACTATGGTTGGTGGAATAAGCCGAGGAATTGCTGGTGGAAGTGCCAGGTCTGAAGAGACAATAAAGCTTCCGCCCAGAGACGAGGCATTCATCCAAGCAGAAGCCCAGAGAAAGGGACTCAAAGGAGAAGCAGTCAATGAGTTAAGAAGAAAATACGCCGAGAGATTGGCACAAAAGAGATAGATAATTTAACACATTTGTATAATGAAAATTGTAAAATATGCAGATGGTGCATCAAGTAGACCTCTTGAAAAGTGGCTAATAATAAACAGTGCAACCGTATTCAACGGTGGTGTTGTTAAAGTAGTTGCTGGTGGGGTGGACGGAGCAGACGCAACATCAGACCCTATTTACGGAATATGTAAAGGGTTTGTTGCAGACGGAGGTAGCACACCTTTAGAAAATGCTCTCCCAGGAGATTACGATGGTACTTTAGTAGACGGCGTTTCATATACCGCTGCTGCAGACAACGTAACAGACAAGAAGGTTCAGGCTTTGGTCGAACCAATATTACCTGGAGACGTAATAAGAGCAGAGGCCGATGCAGCATTAGGAACCACAACTGGTTCTGATAAAGTAGGTTACTACATAGACGTATTAACCACAGACGAGAGAAAACTCGATGAGAGTAACACTCACGCAACAAATCAACTACAGTTCTTAATTGTAGGACAACCTGGTAAAGGTAATTTTGTAGATGTTAAGTTGGTAGAAAACCAAACTAACGGAGCTGTACAAGCTTAATAATTAATTTTGATTTTTAGATAGCAATGGCTATGATGACAACAACATACCCAGAACTAACCGCACCAGGAGTTGAGGTTTGGATTCAAGAGGAAGCTGACAATGTAATGATTAAATCATTATATAATAAAGTATTCTCAGTTGAAACCACAAACAAACTCTTTGAGGACGACTCAAGTTGGTCTGGCATTGACTATCCTGAACTAGTAGGTGAATCAGCCGCATCACCAGAAGATGAACTCTTAATAGGGTACACCTGGAGATATGAGCTAAACACTTATAAGAGAAAGATGGCTATTTCTAGTTTACTTAACAAAGTAGACCAGTATAGTATCGCTCAAGCAGAGGAAATGTCAAGAGAGCTTGCTAGAAAAGCAGCTCAGGGTAGAGATATAAATGCCTTCTCAGTATTTAGAAAAGCATTTGACTCTACAGTGACATACGGAGACGGAATGCCACTTATATCTGTTCAGCATCCTAGAAAGGATGGTGGAGCAGCTCAGAGAAACACATTCTTGGACGGTGTTCAGGATGAACTTTCTTATGATGCATTAAAAGACTTAGAAGATGTTATGTATGAGGTATTCTCCAACAAGGGTATTCCTCTTAACATCGGACTAGAGAGTAAGCTTATGTTAATGGTAACTCCTTATAATAGGGAGGTAGCATTACAGATAGCAGAGTGTGATAAGATTCCTGGAAGTGTAGACGAATCAGTAAACTACTTCAAAGGTAGGAATGTAGACGTGTTGGTTAACCCATATATCTCATGGAGATTTGCCTACAATAGAGGTGAAACAACTTCTACTGACAGGGTAACTTATGACAAGAGATACTTCTTAATTGACCCATCATTTGCTAAGAAGCTCTTGAAGTTTAAACAGCTTCAGAACTTTGAAGTTAAAGCATGGGAAGATGAAGATACTGACGTTATGTATGCTAAGGTAGCAGACGTATACGCATACGGTATTTCGGGCTGGTACGGAATTGTAGGTAGCGCCGGGGATGGGAGTACTTACACATCCTAACTAAGTTGTAAAATCATTGGATAGTCCAATGACAACACTCATGGCGGGGGAGTATAACTCCGCCAAACCCGAAGAACTAAGTTGACTCCACGGGTAAATGGGGGAAAACAAATTAGTTAATATTTTAGAATTAATAAAATGAGTGATAGATTTCATACAAAACAGGTTATAGACTGTGGAGGAGTTAAGGTAAATGGAGTTTCATTAGTAGCTAGCGAAGGCGGAGTTGCAGAGGCTGCACTAGCAGCAAATGCAGTTACAACAACTAAGATTAAGGACGGAAACGTTACTGCTGCTAAATTGGCAACCGATGCAGTAGAAACTGCTAAAATTAAAAATGGAAACGTTACTGCTGCTAAA
>JAKPKF010000366.1 GCA_029553845.1 bacterium
CTGGAACTGTAACAGGTCCTCCAGATATTGCCATAGTTTTTAACCCGATAGAGGCCCATGCAGTAGACTGATCTGCTGTTGTTCCTAGTAAATTTTTACTTGAATTATATATAGCAGCAAAATTCTGTCCAGAAGTTAAAATAACACCGGCAGTTGCTACATATAAATGTAAGTTAGTAATCAATAAAGGAGAAGAAGCGTATAATTTTACTACAAATATTAATCCATTTGCTGTTGGAGCAGTTCCAGTGGTACAAAACACAGGACTATAGTTCCAAGCTTTATAGCCTCCACCTAATACTGGCCCTAACGAATTTTCGCTAGGAAAATCTACTCCTGCTGGACCTTGTGGTCCTATGCTTCCTTGCGGGCCAGTATTACCTTGTGGTCCAGTATTACCAATAGGGCCTTGAGGTCCAGTATCTCCCGCTGGTCCTTGTAACCCTTGTGGTCCTTGAGGTCCAGTATTACCAATTAATCCTTGTGGCCCTATATCGCCTTGTGGACCTTGTGGCCCTTGTGGCCCAATATTTCCTTGTGGTCCTGCTGTGCCACCTCCAACGTCTATTCCATCTGGAAATTTTGAGTTAAAAGAAAGTTTATTAACTTCTAAAGTTGCTAATTTAGATAGCAGCGTAGAAAGTTTTGACTCTAGTAAATCAATAGAAGACATTATTTATACACCACCCCATTATGTCTAACTGTTTTATTTTGACGTAAAGCCCATATAGCAAATTCTCTACGTTCCTCTTGAAGATCTAATTCTTCTTTATATTTGATAAGTTTCTTAGCGGCTTCTTCTGCTTCTAATCTATCAAGAACATTTCCGTTATTATTATTGGCATTGAAAATAGCAGCAAGGACTCTATGATCTAACTCATCTTCTTTTAATGTCATTACCATATAAGAAGGAAGTCCTACAGGATTGTGCCATACAGCAAAAGGTTTAATATCAAAAGAATTACGATCTTTAGGAGGAATCCATCGTAATTCTAGAGTAGGATCATAGTCCTGTAATATTTCTGCTATACGTTGTGCTTTAACTGGCAAAGCGCCAGATTCACTTAATATAACTGTCATTTTTGACCAACTATTTTAGTCTTTTCTCCTGCTAGTTTATACATATCAGATAAAGTCTTTTTAACTGCTCCTGTAGTAGCAAGTAGTCTCTTATATTCTCTATCCGCTAAAGAACCTGGGCCTTGTGCAGATAAAGAAGACATTAGCGCGTCTGATCTAGTTTGAGTAGCCATTTTTCTCCTAATACTAATGGCCGGGCCGTTTCGCACGACCCGGCCATTAGCAGACTAGATTATTAAGAATTAGCCTTCAGTAATATCTGCAAGTAGCCCTTGAGTATTCCTACGGTGGCAGCCTAGTTCAGAATACTGGTACATAATAGCCTCATAAGCATCATAGCCCGAAACTCTATGCCACATAGAACCATCACGGTCCATGAACTCCCAATCTGCCTGACGATAGACAGTTAATTCATCTTCGTTAGCAAAGAACAAAGTATTCTTTGGGGCATCTACATCTACTGCTACAGGAATTTCACCCTTATCAGTTGTAAATGTAAGGCCAGTAAAACCACCACCAAAGTCTTTAGTATTGGTATACTGCCTCTGCTGAACTAGAAGGTTAAAGTAAGCACGACGAACACCGAGGTTAGAGAAAATAGCAGTAGTTTTACCGCCATTAGTACGGATTGAGTCTGCTAGAGCGATCATGAGACCTTCAGAAAGAGGTCTATTTACGCCAGAGTTAGAGTCTACTACAGCAGCCCAAATAGGCTCAGTTGCAGGATCAATATTATATAGAGAGCCAGTGGTCTTAAAAATCTTAGTAAAACCAGTCCACTCGCGGTTAACGTTACCAGTTCTAACAACAATATCGCCAACCGCTGTAGAAACTACAGCACCGTCAAAGGTAATAACGTTAGTAGATACGTTAATACCCGTAATTTGCCGGTTAGAAGCCTTTACAGTTGGGTTGGGGTTACCAAGAGTAGTACCATCAATAATATCAATCTGCATACCTGATTGGGCATACATAGCATCTTTAGCAAGGAAGGTATTAGTACCGGCAGTTAGAGTACCTGCTACAGCGATAGCACCAGAACCATCCCCATAAACCTGTCGGTTTTGATCTTTTGCTAGATCAGTCTTTAAACCATCAACCTCAGATTCAAGAGCACTAATAAATGCTTGAGGATTAGTATTGACTAGTTCAATAGTTTGACCAGAAAGTCTAATACCGCCATAAAGGTATTTTAGACCGACACGAGCAGCATTGTATCCTTGCTGACCCGGAACAGGTAATGCTTCCATTTCATTTCTAGCGCCAATACCAGCATTACGTCTGGTCTTAACAGGGAACGTTACATAACGTCCGCTAACATTAGTTTCAATACCTTCACTAGAGCGTGTAACACGCTTAATAGTAACGGCATCATCATTAAGTTGCTTACGTAGCCGAGGCTCGTAAATTTCTTTACAGAGGCTGGCTACTGTTGCTAGGGTAGCACCCATTTTTTACTGTCCTTTACTTGAATTTATGAATGCGAGCGCTAAACCGCGCGTATCTTTAGGAGTTAAAGAGGTTACATCAATCGCATTTGAAGGTAATCCACCATTTGTAGGCATAATTTGTGGAGCAGATGGAGCAGTTCTTTGCTGTCCTGTTAATTGAGTTGCTCTTTGAACCGCCTTTTCAAGCGACATTCCAGATACTGCTAAACCCATAACAATATCTTCTGGAAAATCTCCATATTTAGTACGAAGATTATCTAGTTCTGTTGCAAGCGCTTGATCTGCTTCCGCTTCTTTTTTAGCCTGTTCTTGTGCAAATAAATATTGTGCTAAAACTTCTTGATTTTTCATAAGTTCTTTAAATTTGGGATCATTTTCTATCCCAGGAAAATTACTAAAATCAAGTTCTTCTTCAATAGGGGAATTCTGGCCCTGGACTATAGGAGCAGTAGGTGAAGGATTATTTAACCCCCACTCGGCTCCAAAAGTTTCAACCATTCTATCGTAGATAGCGCGAGGATTATCATTTAAGACTCTAAATACTTGATAAGCATTTGTTAAGTCTTCAGGATTTACACCTTGCTCTATAAAAGAATCAAATGGCTTATATTTAGTCTGTACCTCTGTAAAGTTCTTATCCCACTTACGAAGATGCGGAGTTACAAGTGGCTTAAACGGATCAGGAAGAACTCCTAAAAGTTCACTCCAAGCAGGATTAATAGCCTCAGGCTGTTGTTCAACTGGCCCTGGATTAATTACATCTGTACCTGTATCTGTAACCTGAGCGGCTACCTCTCCGCCTAATCCGCTTGTGTCAACTGTAAAATCCGACATTTTAACTCCTGTTGTGTTGCCGTACCATGAGTGGCCCTAGCACTTTTAGTATAGTTTGTAACGTCAAGCCTTTAAATATTTTGATTATCGTTTTCAGAAGGTGTAGCTATATGCGCATCTGCCATTCCAAAAAGTGCAGCAAATAGTAGATTCCAGTATAGAACCTCTTGCTTATCTATATATCCTTTTACAGATAACAAAACACAAACAGCGAGAGCAACTCTATATGCCCAACTACGTGCTGCTGGCTTAAGCAAATTTCTCATTACTTTACTCCGGCTAAATCATCACTCATACGAAGTGCATACATCATATCATTTTTTGTCATTATGTTAAGTCTAGCAGCAGTATATGTAGTAGCACTTATTGCTGTAAGACGAGCACGCATAGCAGTAATATCTCGTGCATTTGTATCTGTAGTAGTAAGTGGAGAGGCAGTAGTACCACGACCTGCTCTTTTATCTACAACTTTTTGTCTATTTCCAATGTCAAAATTAGCCATTTGGTATTGCTCCATTTTCTATTCCAGGAGGACCAAATTGATTAGATCCTACAGGGGTTCCGCTACCATTATGTGCTCCCGCAAAAGGATTATCCATTGCAGGACCAGGCATTTGCATTTGAGCATTCATTGCAGCCTGATTTAATGCCAGAGCATGTAATTGAACGTGAGCCTCAAATTGCTGCTTAACTAGTTCAGGAAGTATCTCAAAAGCCTGAGATTTTCTGAACAAGTTATGTACTTCAATATGTACTTGGTGATTATCCCAAGTATTAACATTTACAATAGATTCCGAAGGAACTAGCGGCGCTTGAGACTGGGTATCTTGCCCAAATCCCGCATCTCCGGTAATCATGGGCAATTCTGTTGGCTGTTCTTGCATAGCCATAGTCTGTTGAGCATCAGCAAATTCTGGTGGAATCTCAGGCGTTGAATTTTGCTGCTGTAACGTTTGCATTCCTGTTTGTACCTGCTGCTCCTGCATAAACATTTCTGCTTGTTGTTTAGCATTAGCAACTTGCTGCAATCTTGCTATAATGTCTTGAACTTCTAAACTTCTAAGTTTAAGATTTTCCCTCTTTGCTTGACGTTCATCTGCTTTAAGTTCGTTGTATAATTTATCAATACCACCCATATCCATCATTGACAAACCTTTATTTGGATCAATGAATCCCATTTTCATCATATCCATTAAAAAGGCTTGTTTTGCTGCTTTAGATACAGGTAATGCTGATCCAGCCTCTACTCTAATATCTAAACCACTAGCAATTTGACTTCCCTTTAGAGTGATAGCATCAAAAGTACCTTCAATACCAGTACCGCTAACAATTCTCTCTGTATCCCAGAATTGATTAACATGAGATAGAGTATGCTTTGCTAACTTTTCCCATCCAAATTCAATTGATTGATAGGTAGAAGTAAGCGGAGAATCGTCACGTTCTTGTAGATACGAAATAGCAGTAGCCGCAGTTACTCCATTAGGAGCCTGTCCTCTAGAAATTTGATGCTGGGAAGAAATATCTTCCATGTCTCCAATGGTACGTTCTAATTCCTGTAGAACATAACTAGGAAGCGGTTGTAGAGGGAGCGGCTGTGGAGGATTCATTCCATGCTTATAGAAAATAACTTGACCAGGCTGAGTAGTTATACTTGCAGCATTAACTGAACCTTGTGGAGCAATTAATTGAGGTTTAGCCATTCTATTCTTGGCTTCAATAACTTGAGACCTAGTTCTATTATATTCTCTCTGAGGATCAATTAAATCATTGATAACAGAGTCAGCATAAAATTCACCTGTAGGAATATGACTAAACTTAGTAAAAGGATACTCGCCATGTTTAAATGGTAGACCTTCATTGAAGAATACTTTTACTTTACCATTAACACAAGTAACCATGCCGCCAGCAGGAAATAGTCTATGAGAGCCAGGTTTTAGCCACATCTCCATTATAAGAACAGAGTCAGGTTTAGAATCAGAAGACTGTGTCTTAAAGAAAGACTCTCCCATTATCTCAGTAGCAGCCACAGTATCTGCTGCAAAAGACTCCTGAAAAAATGTATTAGCCCA